>CABQCB010000130.1 GCA_902462475.1 uncultured Oscillibacter sp.
TCCTCCCCGGTCACCGGGGGGAACGTGACCGTAAAGGTCGATCCCTTCCCCGTTTCGCTCTCCAGCGTGACACTGGCCCCCAGGTAGGCGGCGCCGTGCTTGACGATGGAAAGACCCAGGCCCGTACCGCCGGCGGAGTGGCTCTTGTCCACCCGGTAAAACCGCTCGAACACCCGCTCCCGGGCTTCCGGCGCGATGCCGATGCCCGTGTCGGCCACGGTGACCTGCGCCCCCTGGGGCGTATCGGTGACGGTGACCGTCACGCTGCCGCCGGGGCGGTTATAGGCGATGGCGTTGTCCCAGAGGTTGTAGAGGATCTCCTCCACGATCTGGGGCACGCCCCGCACCATGGCGGGCCCGCCCCGCAGCTCCATGGTAACGCCCTTTTTCTCCGCCGCCTGCCGCAGCTGGGCGGAAATGGCCTGGGCCTGGCGGTAGAGATCCACCGTCTCCCAGGCGCCGGCGGGACCGCCCTCATCCAGGCGGGAGAGCTTGATGATGTCGTTGACCAGCCCGATGAGCCGCTGGGCCTCCCGGTGGATATTGCCTGCAAAGTGGGGGATGTCCGCGGGCTTGACCAGGCCGCCCGCCATGATCTCGGCCGTGCCCAGAATGGAGGTCAGGGGCGTTTTCAGCTCATGGGACACATTGGCGGTGAACTCCCGCCGCAGCTGCTCCCGCTGCTCCTTTTCCGTCACGTCCAGGATCACCACCACCGCGCCGGCCAGCTCGCCGGAGCGCTCCACGGGGCTGGCGATGACCTGGCGGCAGCTGTCGTCCTTTTCCAGCAGCTGCTCCGTGCGTTTTCCCGCCAGCGCACCCTCCACACAGCGGCGGAAGCCGCTCTCCCGGTTGAGGGTATAGATGCTCTCGCCCTCCTGGACGGGCCCCTTGGTGTACAGCAGCCGCAGGGCGCTGGAATTGTAGGTGAGCACCCGGGTCTGCTGGTCGATGACCAAAAAGCCCTCGCTCATATTCTCCGTAATGGCGGTGAACTCCTCCTGCCGGCGCTTGAGGTCCAGCATCTGCCGCTGGATCTGCCGGTTCTGGCTGCGGATCTTGCTCAGCAGAGGCGCAAGCTCTTCATAGGTGCTGTCCGCGTCCGGAGCGCTCAGGTCGATGGCGTTGATGGGCCGCACCAGCTGGCGGGACACTCTGCCTGCCAGCCACAGCGCCAAAAGCAGGGCCAGCAGCATGACAAACGCCACCGGCTGCATGGCCTGGAGCACCAGCACCCACACGGAGTACTGGGTGTCCGACACCCGCACCACCGTCCCGTCCGACAGCCGCACGGCATAGTACAGGGTCTTTTGGGCCAGGGTGTCGGAATAGCGGGCGGCGCTGCCGCTGCCTGTGGCCAGCGCCTGGCGGATCTCCTGACGCTGGGCATGGTTTTCCAGCTCATCGGCGCTCTCCCAGTTGTCAAAGAGCACGTTGCCCTGGCCGTCCACCCAGGTGACCCGGCTGCCCGCCGGCAGTCCCTCTGTCAAATAGCGCATCCCGTCCAGCTCCACGCCGTGGGCCACATACGCCGTGCGGGACTTCAGCTCCGCCATGACCCGGCTCTGGAAATATCCGTGGAGCACGCCCACGATGAGCACCAAGCACCCCAGCAGCACCGCCACGGACACCGCCAGGATGGAGCGGAAGATTCGTTTCGTCATGTCCGCCGCCTCTTATTCCCCGGAGATCTTGTAGCCGTAGCCCCGGACAGTTTCCACATAGGCGCCCGCCGTTCCCAGCTTCTGGCGCAGGGTACGCACATGGACGTCCACTGTGCGGCTCTCGCCGGTGAAGGCGTAGCCCCATACGTTTTCGATCAGCTGCTCCCGGGAGAGCACCTGGCCCCGGTTTTTCAGCAGCAGGCACAGCACCTCAAATTCCTTTTGCGTCAGGGCCACGTTCTGCCCCCCTACGGTGACCGTATGCCTGCCCGGGTCCACCGTCAGCTCTCCGCAGCGGTACACGCCGCTGTCCGCCTCCGTCCGCCGCAGCAGCGCCCGGATGCGGGAGAGCAGCTCCATCATGCCGAAGGGCTTGGCGATATAGTCGTCGGCGCCGGCGTCCAGTCCCATGACCTTGTCGTACTCCGTGCTCTTGGCCGTGAGCATGATGACCGGCAGCTTGCGGGTGTGGGGGCTCTCCCGGAGCTTTTTCAAAACGCTCATGCCGTCCTCCTCGGGCAGCATGATGTCCAGCAGCACCAGCGAGGGCACGGATTCCTCCATCCCCGCCCAGAACGCGGAGGGGCGGTCAAATCCCCGGGCCTCCATGCCCTGGCTCACCAGGGTATAGATCACAAAGTCCCGGATGCTGTCGTCGTCTTCCAGTAAATAGATCATCGCGTTTCCTCCTATGTTCCGGCTGCGGCCCCGGATTCAAATAAGCTGCTGCTCGTTGATCATCAGCTTGAACTGCATGCCCAGCTTCTCCGCCGCCTTGCGGCAGAGGATCATCCGCTGCATGAAGATCTCGAAATAGTCCATGATGGAGCCGTACTTGGTATCTACGGACAGCTTGAGCTTGATGAGGGTGTGCTCCTCGTTGATCTTCAGCTGGGACTTTTTCACCGAGTAGTTCACCCGGTCGTGGATGTCAAAGGTGGTCATGTCCTGGTTGCGCACCCGGCTGCGGCGCACGTCGGACTTATCCGCCAGGATCAGCGCCGCCGCCACCGCGTTCACCGGCTGGCCCGTGCCCTCGTCGTGGTTGCCGATGGCCGTGACGATGGTGGCGATCTCCCCCGGGTCGCAGTCCAGGTTGTCCAGAATGCGGAAGGCCATGACCGCGCCGGACTGGGAGTGGTCGATGCGGTTGACCAGGTTGCCGATATCGTGCAGATACCCGGCGATCTTCACCAGCTCCACCGTGCGCGCAGGATACCCCAGCGTCTCCAGGATATAGCCCGCCGTCTCCGCCACACGGGTCACATGGGCAAAGCTGTGCTCCGTGAAGCCCAGGGCCACCAGCGATTCGTCCGCCCGCTGGATGTAGGTGCGGATGGCCTCGTTGTTTTTGATGTCCTCGTATGTGAGCATATATACCCCCTCTTTCCTCTGCCGCGCAAGGGCGGGCAGAATGCCTGCAAAGCAGCTGTCTGCCGGCCTTCCGGCCAAGGCTGAGACATGGGTCCCGTTTACTTCCCGCCGCTCCCGGCCGGAGGAGCGCTCAGTTTCCGGAGGGATGCTGACCGGTGAGGGAGTACTCCACCCACTCGGCAACGTTGGTGGCGTGGTCGCCGATGCGCTCGAGGTACTTGGCAACCATCAGAAGGTCCAGGCCCGTCTCGCCGCATTTGGCGTCGGCGGCAATGAGCTCGATGAGCTCCTGCTTCACCTTTTCAAACAGGGCGTCCACCTTGTCGTCGGAGGTGTAGACGCTGCGGGCCAGGTCCAGGTCCCGCTTGACGAAGGAATCCACGCTGTCGGTGACCATGCCGATGACCGCCTGGGCCATCTCGGCGATGTGCATGCGCTTGGCGCCCTCCGGCATGCGGATATAGCGGGTCAGCTCGGCAATGTCCGCCGCCTGGTCGCCGATGCGCTCCAGGTCGGAGATCATTTTCAAAGCCGCGGAGATCTCCCGCAGGTCCTTGGCTACGGGCTGCTGCTGCAAAAGCAGCTTCAAGCACAGGTTCTCCACCTCCCGCTCCCGCTGGTCGATGTCCCGCTCCGCCTCCTCGGCGGCCGCCGCCAGAGTCTCGTCTCCCTTGAGCAGCGCCTCCGCCGCGGCGGAAATGGCGTCCTCGCAGGCGGCGCCCATCTGGATCAGCTCCACATGCAGCCGCTCCAGCTGCTCGTCAAATTTGTTTCTCACCCTTGTTCCTCCTTAGCCGAACCGGCCCGTGATATAGTCTTCCGTGCGCTTGTCCCTGGGCGTGGAGAAAAGCTGCTCTGTCTTGCCGAACTCCACCAGCTCGCCCAGCAGGAAAAACGCCGTGTTGTCGGACACGCGGGCGGCCTGCTGCATGTTGTGGGTGACCATGATGACAGTATACTTGCTTTTCAGCTCCGAGGCAAGGTCTTCGATCTTGGACGTGGAAATGGGGTCCAGGGCGCTGGTGGACTCGTCCATCAGCAGCACCTCCGGCTCCACGGCCAGGGCCCGGGCGATGCAAAGCCGCTGCTGCTGGCCGCCGGAGAGGCCCAGAGCGCTTTTTTTCAGCCGGTCCTTCACCTCGTCCCAGATGGCGGCGGCGCGCAGGGAGTTTTCCACGATCTCGTCCAGCTGCACCCGGGAGCGGACGCCGTGGGTGCGGGGCCCGTAGGCCACGTTGTCATAAATGCTCATGGGGAAGGGATTGGCCTTCTGGAACACCATGCCCACCTGCTTGCGCAGCCAGGTGGTGTCCACGCTGGGGGCGTAGATATCCTGTCCCTGGAACTCCACCGTTCCGGTGATGCGGACCGAGGGGATCAGGTCGTTCATACGGTTGAGGGTACGCAAAAACGTAGACTTACCGCAGCCGGAGGGGCCGATGAACGCGGTGATCTCGTGCTCGGGAATGGTGATGTTGATATCGTGCAGGGCATGGTTCTGGCCATACCACAGATTCAGGTCGGTCGCTTGCATAATCGCTGCCATAGAGGGCCTCCGTTATTTCTTCAGTTTCCGGCCCACCAGGTTGGCGGACAGGTTGATGACAAAAGTCAGGATCATCAGGATCGCCGCGATGGCAAAGGCCACGCCGGTCTCGCCCCGCTCGTTGGCGTACACATACAGCGCCACGGTCAGCGTGGCGGAGGAGGACTGGAGCGCGGTGAAAAAGTCGTTGAGCACCAGGCCGAAGCCCGCGGTGAACAGCAGCGCCGCGCTCTCGCCCACGATGCGGCCCACGGCCAGGATGCAGCCGGTGACGATACCGTCCACGGCGTTGGGCAGCACCACGGTGCGCACCATGTGCCACTTGCCGGCGCCCAGGCCCAGCGCGCCCTCCCGGTAGGACTGGGGCACGGTCTTGAGGCTTTCCTGGGTGGTGCGGACGATGGTGGATGCCCGTCAGGGTCTCGGTGGCAAACTCGATGATCTCCACCACCCGGCGGTTGGAAGCGTACTCCGTCAGATAGATGGCGGCGCCTACGCCCAGCGGCAGCACGATGACCATGGCCACCACGATGATGTAAAGGGTATTGAGGATATTGGGCAGGATGCCGATGGTATCCTGGATATAGCTGGTCTGGCTGGTGAGCAGCGTCCAGGAGAGGTTGCCCACGCCCCGGTAGAAGATATAGCCGATCAAAAACACCAGCAGCGCGCAGGTGATGCCGGCGCAGATCCACACCAGTGCCCGAAGGCCCCGGTCATAGACCTGCCGGCGTGCGGAGAGCTTATGTTCCATGGATCAGGCCTCCTTCTTCCGCTTGATGAATACGTTGAGCAGCACGTTGATGAGCATGATGAACAAGAACAGCACCAGGCCGATGGAGTACAGCGCGTTGCGCTGGAGGCTGCCGTAAGAGGCATAGGACATCTCCGAGGCGATGGCGGTGGTCAAAAAGCGCACGGAGGTAAAAAGGCCCGGCATATTGGCCACGTTGCCCGCCACCATGATGATGGCCATGGCCTCGCCGATGGCGCGGCCCACGCCCAGCACCA
>CABQCB010000131.1 GCA_902462475.1 uncultured Oscillibacter sp.
GGCTGGCGAGGACTCCATCCGGGAGATCATCCCCTTCCCCATGAACAAGAACGCCCAGGACGTGATGATGGACGCCCCGTCCGCCGTCACCCAGAAGCAGCTGGACGAGCTGCACATTGCCCTGGTGAAGCCCGAGGAATAAAAAAACGCAAAGAGAGCCGGACTTATGTCCGGCTCTCTTCTTTTTTCATAAACACTTGGTAGTAGGTCAATTTCACCCTATTTTTGGTATATTCATCTGTCATAATTTCACCGAGGTGATGGTATGACGCCCATGCGCCAGCTTCGGAAAGAAAAAGGCTATTCCCAGGTAAAAATGCAGATGCTCACCGGCATCGACCAAAGCGATTATTCCAAAATCGAGACCGGCAAGCGGAACATGACCTTTGAACAGTGCCGCCGCATTGCTCTGGCGCTGGAAACCAGCATGGATTTTTTAATTGGCCTTACAGATGATCCAACTCCTCACCCAAGAAAAAAATAATTTGTATCAAGGCGGAGCCATAAGGCCCCGCCTTTTTCGCGCCAGCGGCAGCGGAAAGAGGAGAAACCGGTGTCCTTCCACCGTCCCGGCGGCCTGAATACATTCCGGCGCGGGCAGCGCTTTTGGCCCGCACAGCGCCCGGACGCGCCCAACTCATTTGTCTCCGGTTTCGCAACCCACTGCTTCTCCGGCCCGCGTCCCCCATCGGCCAAAAGGCCGATGGGGCCGGGCGCTTTTCTTTTGGACCGTCCACGGCCCGTTTTCTTTTGGCAAGACAAAAGAAAATGGGGGGTGGAGCTCTCTTTTTTTCCCGGGAAAAATATGATACACTGCTCATACAGCCGAAAACGGCAGAAAAGGAGGCCCCTATGAAACGACTTCTCGCGGCGGTCCTGGCCGCCCTTTGCCTTGCCGCCCTGCCCGGATGCGGCGCATCCAAGATAGAGGAGAGCGTCCCCGTTCAGGAAGAAACCCCCGCCCCGCCCCCGGAGCCCACGCCGGAGGAGCTGGCGGCCCAGGAGATCGACGACCTGCTCGCCTCCCTCACCACGGAGGAAAAGGTGGGGCAGCTGTTCTTCGTCCGCTGTCCGGCGGAATCCGCCGTGGAGGACATCACCACCTATCATCTGGGCGGCTATGTGCTCTTTGGCCGGGACTTTGCGGACAAGACCGCCGACGATGTCATCCAGACTCTCCGCGCCTACCAGGACGCCGCAGCGGCGGACACGGGCATCCCCCTGCTTTTGGGCGTGGACGAGGAGGGCGGCACCGTGGTGCGCATCAGCTCCAATCCCCACCTGCGGGGGGAAAAGTACCGCTCGCCCCAAAAGCTCCTGGCCACGGGCGGCACAGAGGCCCTGGTGGCGGACACGGAGGAAAAGGACGCCCTGCTCTCGGCCCTTGGTATCAACGTCAATCTCGCCCCGGTGGCGGACGTCTCCACCGACCCGGCCGACTTCATGTATGACCGCACCTGCGGCCTGGATGCATCTGGCACCGCCGAGTGCATCGCCGCCGTGGTGGCACAGATGGCGGGCGACAACATGGGCAGCGTATTGAAGCACTTCCCCGGCTACGGCAATAATGTGGACACCCACACGGGTATCGCCGTGGATGACCGTTCCCTGGATACGTTCCGGGAAAACGACTTCCTGCCCTTTTCCGCCGGCATGGAAGCCGGCGACGGCAAGGCCGCTGTGCTGGTGAGCCACAATATCATGACGGCGGTGGACGACGCCCTGCCCGCCTCCCTCTCCCCCGCCGTCCACGACCTGCTGCGCACAGAGCTGGGCTTTGACGGCGTGGTCATGACGGACGATCTGGCCATGGACGCCGTGGCCGCCTACTCCGCCGACGGCGCCGTGGCGGTCATGGCCCTCCAGGCGGGCAACGATCTCATCATCACCACGGACTACCGCACCCAGATCCCCAAGGTACTGGAGGCCGTGGAGGCGGGCACGCTCTCCATGGACACCATCGACGCCGCCTGCCGCCGCCTTCTCACCTGGAAGCAGAGCCTGGGACTTTTATAAGTCTGCACGCATTTTCGATACGGAAAGGAATGTTCCCCTATGGAAACGGAAAAGCTCTACTATGAAAATCCCTTCCTGCGGCAGTTCGCCGCCACAGTGCTCTCCTGTGAGGAGGGCAAGGGCGGGTATCTGGTGACATTGGACCGCACCGCCTTTTACCCCGAGGGCGGCGGACAGCCCGCCGACCACGGCACCCTGGGCGGCGTGGCCGTCACGGACGTGCACGAAAAAGGCGGCGTCATTTTCCACACCTGCCAGGAAAAAGTGGAGATCGGCGCGGTGGTCACCGGCCGGATCGACTGGGACCGCCGCTTCGACCACATGCAGCAGCACTCCGGCGAGCACATCCTCTCCGGCATTCTCTGCGAGCTGTACCACTGCGACAACGTGGGCTTCCACCTGGGAGCCGACACGGTGACCATCGACTACAACGCGGATATCTCCTGGGCCCAGGCCATGGCCGCCGAGCAGCGGGCCAACGAGACCATCTGGGCCGACACGCCGGTGAAGATCCTCTTCCCCACCCCGGAGGAGCTGGAGACTATCCACTACCGCAGCAAAAAGGAGCTCAGCGGCCAGGTGCGCATCGTGGCGTTCCCGGGGGCGGACTGCTGCGCCTGCTGCGGCACCCATGTGCTCTCTGCCGGACAGGTGGGCATCATCAAGATCCTCTCCTGCCAGAAGTTCCGCTCCGGCGTCCGCATGGAGATCCTCTGCGGCAAGCGGGCCTGGCGGTATCTGGGGCAGGTATACGATCAGGCCCGGGCCGTGGGCCAGCACCTGAGCGTGAAGCCCGTGGAAGTAGGCAGCGCCGTGGAGCGGCTCTCCGCCGATCTGGCGGCAGCCAAGCAACGTGCGGCCGCCATGGAGACGGAGCTGTTTTTCCACAAAGCGGAGGCATTTCGTGGAAAAGGAGACGTGCTTTTGGTAGAGCCGGCTATGAGCGGTGACAGCACCCGGCGCCTGGCGGACGCGGTGGCCAAGACCTGCGGCGGCCTGGCGGCGGTATTTTCCGGGGAGAGCGGGCAGTATCACTACGCTCTGGTGCGCGCCGACGGGGCGGACATCGCGCCCCTGGTGAAGGCCATGAACGCCGCCCTCTCCGGACGGGGCGGCGGACGAAACGGCTTCGCCCAGGGCAGCGCCGCGGCGTCTGAGTCCGCCGTCCGGGACTTTTTCAACAATCTTTCCTGAAAGGTGGAAACAGCCATGCGCTACATTCTGGTGGAATATGACCACGCCCAGGAGGACGATCCCGTCCGGGTCTACTCGGAGGTGGACCGGGACAATCTGGAGACCCGTCGGGTGGAGTTTTACGGCAACGGCCTCTGGTTTGCCTACGGCGAGGAGCACGGCGGCGACGAGGCACTCTCCAAAACCCCCTTCCCCGCCGAGGTGCGCTCGCTGAACGTCCCCGGTGAGGTGACGGCCCGGACCATCCCCGCCTCCGTGTTCCGGGAGGTATGGGACCAGGCGGCGGAGCGGCCCGACGGCTTTATGGGCATGTTCTTCTGAGGCGCCGGTCCCGCGCGCCATGCATAAAAAAGCATCCATCCCATTGGGGATGGATGCTTTTTTTCACGAGCCCGCAGGCTCGTTCATGGCCTCGGTGATATATTGCTTTCCGTAGAAGGCGTCATAGGTGACGGCCGAGCGCAGCTCCAAAATATGGCGCTGCTCCTCCGTCAAGGGCGCGTCCGCAGCTGAGGCGTAGGCCGTGCCCTCTCCGTCCACGAAATAGAGGTCCGTGTTGGTCAGAGAGAACTGGCTGACCTCATTTTGCAGCGCCCACCAGCGGCTCACCGGCGTGCCCAGCAGCTCCAGCAGCTGGGGCGCCAGGGCAGTGATGCTGCTCTCGCGCCGGGTGCCTGCCTGTCCCTGCAAAAGGGCCGGGTCGTTGGCCCAGATGAGGTAATCTGTGGAGTAGAGGTCGCTGACCTGCTCCGGTGTCCAGTCCGCCGCGTCGTTGGACGGGCACAGGCCCAGCTTGGTGTACACCGTATCTCCGTCCGTCATGAAGAGGTTGGGCCGGTGGTCCCCGAAGAACACCACGATGGTGGGCCGCTCCACCTCCCGCAGGGCGTCCGTCAGGGCGCCCAGGGCCTGGTCCGCCCGGGTGATGCCCTCCAGCATGACCCGCACGATGGCCATGTTCTCGTCGCTGAGGGTCTGGCTCTCCACGCCGATCTGGCACTCGTAGTTGAACTTCTCCGGGTCGAAGGGCTGGTGGTTCTCCATGGTGATGGCATAGAGGAAGGCGGGGCTGCCGGATGCGTTGATCTCTTCCATCTGGTGGAGTACTCCCTCAAAGAGGTAGGAATCCTTGAGGTAATAGCCGCCGTATACGCCGCCCTGCCAGTCAAAGCCTAGCTGCTGCACATCCTGGGAGAACAGGAGCTTGGAAAAGCCCATGCGGGGATAGGTGATGGTGCGGTTATAGAGGCTGTCGTTGTAGCCGTGGAGCATCTGGGCCGTGTAGCCCTGGTTCACCAGGGCCCAGGGCATGGCGTCCAGGCGGGAGTAGCTGTCATCCGACAAAAAGCAGATGTTGGTGCCGGGGTTGAAGTCCAGCCCCGTGATGCCCTGGAGCATGGACATCTCCAGGTAGCCTGTGCCGTAGCCCAGGTAATGGGAGTGGAACGTGCCGCTGATGCTCTCAGATTCCAGGGCGTGGAAGTTTTCCAACGGGTCCCGCTCGTAGGTGAGGTCCGGCAGACGGGTCAGGTCGTAGAAGGACTCGGAGAGGATCATGATGACGTTGGGCGCCTCGCCGCTGCCCTCCCCGGCATGATAGTCCGCCGTCAGCTCGTCGATCTGGGAGAGCACATCCTCCATATACGCCTGGCTGTACCCCTCCGGCCCGGCCATGGACTGGAGGAAGCAGTCCCGCCAGAGGCTCAGGGTCAGTCCGTAGCGGTCGTGGCTCACGGAGGCGGCCGTGCGGGTATAGACGTCCACGCCGAACACAGGCCCCACCAGCTTCGCGCCCACGCCGCTGCAAAGGAACAGCCCCAGCACCAGGCACACGGCGCCGCAGCCCAGCCGTTCCCGCTTTTGCAGGCGCGTAAAGCGCCGGAGGAGCACCAGCGCCCCCACGCACAGCACCAGGGCCACCAGGGCCATCCAGAAGTCCTTGGGGGGGCGCAGCTCTCCCGCCACGCCGGCCACCTCCCCCAGCTGACCGGCCATGCCGAAGTCTGCCGCCTCCAGAGGCGTGCCGTTGATGGCGTTTTTGAAGTAGTCCACCAAAGACAAGACCAGCGCCAGCACCGCCGTGATAGCGCCGCCGGCGGCCAATGACCCGGTGGCCGCGCCCAAGAAGGCGATGACCACGCCGTACAAAAGCCCCGTCAGCAAAAGATAGCCGGGACTTTCCACAAACCAGGGCCATACCTCCTGAAAAACGGAGCCGGTGACGATCCACTGTACCGCCACCGTCACCGCAAGGCCCATGGCCAGCGCCCCGGCGGCGAACAGGCACCGCCGCATCCAGGGCCGGGGAGCGGACTGTTTTTGTACTCTCTTTCCTGCTTTCATGTCTTTTCCACAAAACCTCAGAAATTGTTGAAGGCGG
>CABQCB010000132.1 GCA_902462475.1 uncultured Oscillibacter sp.
GACTGCGGCGGGGGAGAGAAGCTGGAGCGCTGGGACAAGCAGTATCTGGTGCGGCCCGACCCCCAGGCGATTTGGGACACGCCCCGGAAAAATCCCGCCTGGAAGCGGGCGGACGGGCGGTATCTGCGCAGCCAGACCGGCGGCGGACACTGGGAGAAAAAGTCCCTGCCGGAGAGCTGGAAGATCCACTACGGGGATCTGACGTTCCAGGTCAAGCCCATGAACTTCAAGCATACGGGCCTCTTTCCCGAGCAGGCGGTCAACTGGGACTTCGTCATGGAGAAGATCCGCTCCGCCGGCCGGCCCATCCGGGTGCTGAACCTGTTTGCCTATACGGGCGGGGCCACGGTGGCCTGCGCCAAGGCGGGAGCCAGTGTGTGCCATGTGGACGCGGCCAAGGGCATGGTGGCCTGGGCCAAGGACAACGCCCGCCTTTCCGGCCTGGCCGACGCACCCATCCGCTGGATCGTGGACGACTGCGCCAAATTCGTGGAGCGGGAGATCCGCCGGGGCAAGACCTACGACGCCATCATCATGGACCCGCCCAGCTACGGACGGGGTCCCGGCGGCGAGGTGTGGAAGCTGGAGGAGAGCCTGTATCCCTTTGTGAAGCTTTGCACGGGCGTGCTGTCGGACAAGCCCTTGTTTGTGCTCATTAACTCCTACACCACGGGCCTTGCTCCCTCGGTGCTGGGGTATCTCCTGCACACGCTGGTGGCGGAGAAGTACGGCGGGAAGTGCACCTGGGACGAGCTGGGCCTTCCCGTGACGGAGACGGGCCTGGCCCTGCCCTGCGGGGCCACGGGCCGTTGGTTTTCGGAGTGACAGATAAGAAATGGAAACGATCATCCAAACAGAAAACGTACAATTTGCCTATCCGGCGGAAGAGGGCGCAGCCGCGCCCCTGGCGCTGGACGGCGTGACGCTGTCCATTGCGCGGGGCAGCTTTGTGGTGGTGCTGGGACACAACGGCTCCGGCAAGTCCACCCTGGCCAAGACCTTCAACGGCGTGCTGCTGCCCAGCGGCGGCCGGGTGCTGGTGGAGGGGATGGACACCCGGGACGAGGAAAAGCTCCTGGCCATCCGCCAGCGGGTGGGCATGGTGTTCCAGAACCCGGACAACCAGATCGTGGCCAATGTGGTGGAAGAGGACGTGGCCTTTGCCCCGGAGAACCTGGGTGTTCCCACGGAGGAGATCCGCCGTC
Source organism: uncultured Oscillibacter sp. (assembly GCA_902462475.1). The sequence goes on from CABQCB010000132.1 coordinate 1,206, forward strand.
GGGTGGACGACGCCCTGGCCGCTGTAGGCATGAGCGAATTCGTGCGCCACGCGCCCCATCTGCTCTCCGGCGGACAGAAGCAGCGCATCGCCATCGCCGGCGTGCTGGCCATGGAGCCGGCGTGCATCGTGCTGGACGAGGCCACTGCCATGCTGGACCCGGTGGGCCGGCGGGAGGTGCTCTCCACCGTCCACCGCCTCAACCGGGAAAAGGGCATCACCGTGGTGCTCATCACCCACCACATGGATGAGGCCGAGGAGGCGGACCGGGTGGTGGTCATGGACGACGGCAAGGTGGCCATGGACGGCACGCCCCGGGAGGTATTCACCCAGGTGGACGCCCTGCGGTCCATGGGGCTGACCGTGCCGGACACGGTGGACCTTTTGGACCGGCTGCGCCGGGACGGGGTGGACGTGCCCCTGGACGCGCTGACGGTGGAGGCGTGTGCCGATGCCGTCTTTGCGGCCATGAAGAAACAATGACGGAAAGGGACGGACGAGGATTGGAACCGATTCTTAGTATCAAGCACCTGACCCATACCTATGGGATCGGCACGCCCTTTTGCCGCAGCGCGGTGGAGGATGTGTCCTTTGACGTGATGGACGGGGAATTCCTGGGCATCATCGGCCATACCGGCTCCGGCAAGTCCACGCTCATCCAGCACCTGAACGGACTGCTGCGGCCCACCTCCGGCCAGATCCTGCTGAATGGGCGGGATATCTGGGCGGAGCCCAAAAAGATCCGGGACGTGCGGTTCCAGGTGGGGCTGGTGTTCCAATATCCGGAGTACCAGCTCTTTGAAGAGACGGTGTATAAAGATATCGCCTACGGCCCTGCCAACATGGGAAAGACCGGGGCGGAGCTGGACCGCTGCGTGCGGGAGAGCGCGAAGCTGGTGGGCATCCGGGACGATCAGCTGGAAAAATCCCCCTTTGAGCTCTCCGGCGGGCAAAAGCGCCGGGTGGCCTTGGCCGGTGTCATGGCCATGGAGCCCAAGGTGCTGGTGCTGGACGAGCCCACCGCCGGGCTGGACCCGGCGGGCCGGGAAAATCTCATGGCCAACATCCGGGACTATCACCGCAACAAGCACACCACCGTGGTCCTGGTGAGCCACAGCATGGACGAGATTGCCCGGAACGTGGACCGCATCGTGGTGCTCAAGAGCGCCCATGTGCTCATGAGCGGCACGCCCCGGGAGGTATTCGCCCGGGGTGACGAGCTGCTCACCGCCGGACTGGACGTGCCGGAGGTGACCCGGGTGGCCATGGCGCTCCGGCGCCGGGGGCTTCCCATCGACCCGGCCGTGTACACGGCGGAGGAACTGGAGCAGGCGCTGCTGGCGCTGCGGAAAGGCGGTGGCGTATGCTGAAGGATATCACGCTGGGCCAGTATTTTCCCGGCGATACGGTGGCCCACCGGCTGGACCCCCGCACGAAGATTTTGCTGGTGGTGCTGTATATCACGGCGCTGTTTTGCGCCAAGGGCATTGTGACCTATGCCATCATGGCCGCGGTGCTGGCGGTGTGCGTGCGCATATCCAAAGTGGGGCTGCGCGCGCTGGTGCGGGGCCTCAAGCCCGTGCTGTTCATCATCATTTTCACCGGCCTTTTGAATCTTTTCTTCACACCGGGCGACCACTATCTGGTGGAGTGGGGCTTCCTGCGCATCTCAGACACGGGCTTGCGCAACGCGGTGTTCATGGTCATCCGCATCATGCTGCTCATTATGGGCACGTTCCTTTTGACCTATACCACCAGCCCTATCCGGCTGACGGATGCGCTGGAGCAGCTCATGGGTGGGCTCAAACGCTTCCATGTGCCGGTGCACGAGCTGGCTATGATGATGTCCATCGCCCTGCGGTTCATCCCCACCCTCATTGAGGAGACGGACAAGATCATGTCCGCCCAGAAGGCCCGGGGTGCGGATTTTGAAAGCGGCAATCTGGTGCAGAAGGCAAAGGCCCTGGTGCCTATTCTGGTGCCGCTGTTCATCAGCGCCTTCCGCCGGGCCGACGAGCTGGCCACGGCCATGGAGTGCCGCTGCTACCACGGCGGCGAGGGCCGCACGAAGCTCCAGGTGCTGCGCTATGAGCGCCGGGACTACACGGCGCTGATCCTGGGCGCGGCCGTGTGTGCCTTGGTGATCGTGCTGCGCCAGTTCGGTATTTGACCGCTGCGGCGGAGAGAAGAGGAGCGTCCTATGCGAAATATTGCCCTGAAACTCATGTATAACGGCACCGCTTACCACGGCTGGCAGGTGCAGAAAAACGCAGTCACCGTCTGTGAGACGCTGCAGGACGCCCTGGCCAAGATCACCGGCGCGCCGGTGCATCTGACCGGCTGCGGCCGTACGGACGCCGGCGTCCACGCCGAGCACTACATCGCCAATTTCCATACGGACTCCCGCATCCCTGTGGAGCGGCTGCCCTTTGCGGTCAACACCCACACCCCGGAGGACATTGCCGTCAAGGAGGCCTATGAGGTGGCGGAGGATTTCAACGCCATCGGCTCGTGCCTGCGCAAGGAGTATACGTACCGCATCTATAATTCCCGGTTCAAAAACCCCTTTTATGTGAACCGCGCGTATTTTTATCCCAAGCATCTGGACGAGGAATTTCTCAGCCGGGCGGCGGGCATGTTCGTGGGCACCCACGATTTCCGCGCCGTGCGCTCCGTGGGCACGGAGACCCGCTCCACCGTGCGCACCATCTACTACTGCGATGTGACGCGCAGCGGCGACCTTCTGGAGCTGAAGGTGTGCGCCAACGGCTTTTTGTACAACATGGTCCGGGCCATCACCGGCACGGTGCTCTACGCGGCGGAGGGGAAATTTGCCCCGGAGGACATCCCCGGCATTCTGGAGCGGGGCGACCGCACGGCCGCCGGCCCCACGGTGCCGCCCGGGGGACTGTACCTGACAAAACTGTGGTATGAGGATGAACGACTCAATGGCTGATACGACGAAGGACATCTGGAACGACAGCGACGGGGAGGAGCAGCCTCCGAAAAAGCGCGGAAAGCTGGGCCGCTTCGTGCTGTTTTTCCTGACGCTGGCGGTGGTGCTGGCAGTGGTGCTGGTGGCGGCCTACCGGGACGGCACCGGCTTTGACGTGCTGCGCCGCTACCTCAATTACGGCATCTCCAGCCAGGAGGAGACGGAGGAGGGGTATCACTACGATGCCTCCGCAAAAAACCGCTTCGCCGCCCTGGGCGATACACTGGTGGTGCTGTCGGACACCTCCCTGCGGCTGCTGGACGGAAGCGGTGCGGAGCTGTGGTCGGAGACGGTGCAGATGGATGCGCCGGCCCTGGTCACCGGCGGCGGCCGGGCCGTGGCCTACGGCGTGGGCGGCAAGGTGCTCTATGTGCTGGACGAAAACGGCCTTGTGGGCAAGCTGGAGGCCGACGAGGATGAGCCCTATATCGCGGCCACCCTCAATGCCGAAGGGTGGCTTGCGGTGACGGCGGAAAAGAAGAATTACAAGGGCTGTGTGTCCGTGTACAATACCTCTTTGGAAAAAGTGTTTGATTTCAACTCCTCCCGCCGGTTTGTGACGGACGCCTACGTGACGGACGATTGCAAGCGTCTGGCGGCGGTGACCCTGGGCCAGGAGGGCGGCACGTTCATCAGCAACGTGGTGCTCTACGATCTGAAGGAGACGGAACCCATGGCCGATTACAGCATCACCGACGGGCTGGTCATGTCCATCGGCCAGATGAGCGGCGAACTGGTCACCGTGGCGGACAGCCGGCTGACGTTTGCCGATCCCAGCGGCGAGATCCAGGGGGAGTACACCTACGGCAGCGAATACCTGCGGGAATTTGACTGCCAGGGAGACGGCTATGTGGTGCTGCTATTGAACCGGTATCAGTCCGGCAGCGTGGGGCGCCTTGTGACCGTGGGAACGGACGGCGCGGAGATGGCTTCGCTGGATGTGAACCGTGAGATCCTCAGCGTCTCGGCGGCGGGGCGGTATATCGCCGTGCTGTATACGGACTCGCTGGTGGTCTATAACCCGGACCTTCAGGCATATGCAACATTGGAGGGCACGGACGCGGCCAAGGAGGCGCTGGTTCGCCAGAATGGCTCTGCACTGCTGATCGGCTCTGACGCGGCACGGCTGTATCTGCCTTAAGTGGAAAGAACTTTTTGGGAGTTCACAAAACGTTTACAGGAGGAAAGGTAGGCAAGGATGACGACAACTGTTATAATAGATATCGCTGCGGCGCTTGTCCTGCTGGGCTTTGCCGTGGGCGGAGCCAAGCGGGGGCTGTTCCGCGCGCTTGCCGGACTTTTGACCATCGTGGTGGCTCTGGCCGGTGCCGGGATCATC
>CABQCB010000133.1 GCA_902462475.1 uncultured Oscillibacter sp.
TACGCGCGAGTGGTGGAATTGGCAGACTCGCTAGATTCAGGTTCTAGTGTCCATTACGGACGTGCGGGTTCAAGTCCCGCCTCGCGCACCATCATCGGAGCAAGGTTCGCTTTGCTCCGATGTTTTTTTATCCGCAGTTCAAAATGCGCCCCTATGCGCCCTTTCCGCTCCGGTATCCCCGACTATGACGCGGATCCCTCTGAAAAAAGCCGCGCACTCCGTGCAGACCCTCCCAGCAGAGCAAGCCGATGGGGCCGGCTCTGTTTTTTTATTCACTTCTCTTTTCCAGGGCCCCTCCGGGGCACTTTTCCCGTCCTGCGGGGACCACTTTGCAGATTCCCAGGGGACTATCCGCTTACAGCGCACACTCTTCTTCCTACAGCGGTCACATGTCTTGACATCCGTTGTCGTATCATGTAAAATACCACATCATGTGTAGGAGGAGAAATTGTAAGCTATGAGTTATATTATTGCCATCAGTGTATATTTACTCTTATTGATGGTCTACGGTCTGGTCCTCGCCAAGAAGAAGGTCAAGACCGCAGACGACATGGTCACCGGCGGACACCGCATCCCCTTCATCATTCTGGTGGGCAGTTTGCTTGCCACCTGGTGCGGCGGCGGCGGTATCACCGGCTCCGCCGGCATCATCTATTCCGGCGGTCCTTGGGTGGGCGCCATCACCTTTGCCGCTCCGCCCATCGGCATCATCCTGCTGTACTTCATCGCCGGCAAGGTCCGCAAGTCCAACAAGGTCACGGTCCCGGAGATCATGGAGGCCCGCTACGGCAAGGCCGCCAGCATCATCTCCGCCCTGTGCGTCATGCTGGCCTACGTGGGCGTGCTGGCCACCCAGCTCAAAGCCGCGGCGGACATTCTGGTGCTGCTGTGTTCCTCCAGCGGTATTGAGCTCTCCCACGGTCTGGCCCTGACCATCTGCACGGTCATCATCGCAGTCATCACCGTGGGCGGCGGTCTGGTGTCCGTTGCTTACTCTGACGCCGTCAGCGCCCTCATCATGATTGGCGGCTTCTTCCTGGCCATCCCCTTCCTGATGCACGTGGCCTCCTCTCAGGGTGCCGTGCTGCCTCCGGAAAAGACCACCCTCACCGGCGGCATGACCGGCGTGCAGCTGCTGGGTTACTTCCTGCCCTCCCTGGCCCTCATGCTGGGCGACCAGAACATGCTCCAGCGCTTTGCCTCCGCCAAAAACAGCGACGAGGCCAAAAAGTCCAACATCGGCATGTTCATCGGTGAGCTGCTGGTCATTGTCAGCATCATCGCCATGGTGACCCAGGCCGCCAAGCTCTATCCCTCTTTGGACATCCCCTCCAACGTTATCTTCCAGGTGTCCGTGGACTACCTGCCTCTGGCCTTCGGCGCGCTGGTCATGTGCGCGTGCATGGCGTTCATCGTCACCACCGCGGACAGCTACCTGCTCTCCTCGGCCACCAACCTCACCAACGACATCTATGTCAAGTACATCCGCAAGGACGCCACCGACCGTCAGAAGATGCTGGTGCTGCGGGGCACCATCGTGGTGTTCAGCGCCCTGGCCGTGGCTCTGACGCTGTACTTCCCCACGGTTCTGGCGCTGCAGATGACCGCCTACACCATGTACGGCGCCGCCATCACCCCCGCCATCCTGTTCGCCCTGTTTTCCAAGCGGGTCACTCCCGCCGGCGGCCTGGCCGGCATCCTGGTGGGCGGCGCGGCCACCATCGTTTGGACCATGATGGGGACTCCCGGCGGCGTGCAGTGCGCCATCGTGGCGGTGCCTGCCTCCGTTATCGCGATCCTGCTGGTCAGCGCCGTGACCCGCAGCTCCAGCCCGGAGCACTCCTTGGACGCACTCTACAAGGAAGGCTGATACATCCCACGGGGCAGAAGGACTTCCTTCTGCCCCATTTTCTTTGTATACAATCAGAAAGGACGATGATTTATGGAAGATCCCCGTATCCGAAAGCTGGCCCGCTTCCTGATCCGCGGCGCGGTGGAGCTGCAAAAGGGCGAAAAGATCCTCATTGAGCTCCACGGCAACGAGACCGGCCTCATGAAGGCCCTGGTGCAGGAGGCCTACGCCGTGGGCGGCAAGCCCTTTATCCACATTTTTGACTACGCAGTGGAGGGCGCGCTGGTCCAGGGGGCCGACGAGGCCCACATGGCCGAGATCGCCGCCTATGAGCTGGAGCGCATGAAGGACATGGACGCCTACATCGACATCCGGGCCACCACCAACATCAGCATGTGGCACAACGTCTCCGACGAGGCCCAGCGCCGCTACCGCCAATATTACTGGGGCCCCATCCACCTCTCGGAGCGGTGCAACCACACCAAGTGGTCCGTGCTCCGCTACCCCAACGACGCCATGGCCCAGCTGGCCGGTGTCTCCACGGAGGAATATGAGGATTTCTACTTCCGGGCCTGCCTGGTGGACTACGAGAAGATGGGCCGGGCCATGGAGCACCTGGAGGCCCTTATGAACCGGACCGACCGGGTGCACATCGTCTCCCCTGGCACGGACATCTCCTTCTCCATCAAGGGCATCGGCAGCTTCGGCATGCACGGCAACCGCAACATTCCCGACGGCGAGATCTACACCGCCCCGGTGAAAGACTCCGTCAACGGCTACATCACCTACAACTGCCCCTCCCCCTATGACGGCTTCTTGTTCCGGGACGTATACCTGGAGTTCAAGGACGGCAAGATCGTCAAGGCCACCAGCAACAACACTCCCTACATGAACGAGATCTTCGATATCGACGAGGGTGCCCGGTACATCGGCGAATTCGCCCTGGGCGTCAACCCGGTGATCCACCATCCTATCGGAGACATTCTCTTTGACGAAAAGATCGCCGGCAGCTTCCACCTGACCCCCGGCAACAGCTATGACAACACCTCCAACGGCAACCACTCCGCCGTGCATTGGGACCTGATCCAGATTCAGACGCCGGAGTACGGCGGCGGCGAGATCTGGTTCGACGACGTGCTCATCCGCAAGGACGGCGTGTTCCTGCCCCCGGAGCTCCAGTGCCTGAACCCTGAAAATCTTTTGTCTGACGAAGAGGAGGCATAATCTCATGGATACAGTAGTTGACCGCCTGGTCCGATACGCCAAGGTATTCAGCGAAAGCGATTATTACGGCCAGAGCGGCACCCCCAGCAACCCGGCAGAATTTGACATGGCCAACCTTCTGGTGGACGAGCTTCACGGTCTGGGCGTGGACAACGCCTTTGTGGACGAGCACTGCTACGTCTACGCCTGGCTCCCCGCCACGCCGGGATACGAGCATCTGCCCGCCATCGGCCTCATCGCCCACATGGACACCACCCCCGACCTGACCGGAAAGGACGTCAAGCCCCAGATTATCCACTACGAGGGCGGCGACATCGTTCTCAACCAGGAGCAGAACATCGTCATGGAGGCCGCCCGTTTCCCGGAGCTTGCCAAGTTCGTGGGGCAGGATCTGGTCTGCACCGACGGCACCACGCTGCTGGGCGCCGACGACAAGGCCGGCATCGCCATCATCCTGCAGGCGGTGGAGGAGCTTCTGGCGGAGGGCGCGCCCCACGGCAAGCTGTGCCTTTGCTTCACCCCTGACGAGGAGATCGGCCGGGGCGCCAGCAACTTCGACGTGGCGGGCTTTGGCGCCGACTTCGCCTATACCCTGGACGGCGGCGATATCACCGACTACGAGTATGAGACGTTCAACGCCGCCATGGCCCATGTGACTGTCAACGGCTTCAGCATCCACCCCGGCACCGCCAAGGACAAGATGAAAAACGCCCTGCTCCTGGCCATGGAGTTCAACGCCCTGCTGCCCGCCCTGGAGACCCCTGGCCACACGGAGGGCTATGAGGGCTTCTTCCACCTCCAGGAGATGCACGGCAAGGTGGAAAAGGCCACCATGGTCTACATCATCCGGGACCACAGCATGGAGCGCTTCAAAGAGCGCAAGGCCATGCTGGAAAAGGCCGCCGCCCAGATGAACCGGCGCTACGGCGCGGACACCGTGGTGGCTCAGGTGGAGGACCAGTACTACAACATGTACGAGGTGCTCAAGGACCGCATGGAGATCGTAGCGCTGGCGGAGGAGGCCATGAAGGCCGCCGGCATCGCCCAGCCCACCCACTCCCCCATCCGGGGCGGCACGGACGGCTGCATGCTCACCTACAAGGGTCTGCCCTGCCCCAACCTGCCCAGCGCCGGCCACAACGCCCACGGGCGGTTTGAGTACGCGCCGGTGGAGTCTTTGAAGACCGGCGTCAAGACGGTGAAGGCTCTGGTCTGCCCCTCCCTGGTGGAGCGGGTCATCGTAAAAAAGGAGGTATAACTATGCATGAACAGCGGATCCAGCGGGTCCTGGACGCCCTGAAAGCCCGGGGCCTGGACCAGATGATCGTCTCCGACCCGGACAGCATCTGGTATCTGACCGGCTACTATGTCTATCCCTTTGAGCGGCTGTTTGCCCTGTACCTGCGGGCGGACGGCGCTCACAAGCTGTTTTTGAACCGTATGTTCCCCACTCCGGAGGCGCCCTATCAGCAGGTCTGGTTCTCCGACACGGACGATTACCTCTCCATTCTGGCTGACAATGTGGACGGCAGCCGCCCCATGGGCATCGACAAGGAGTGGCCCGCCCGCTTCCTGCTGCCCTTTATGGACAAGCACCCCGGCTGCCGCTGCGTACTGGCTTCCGACTGCGTGGATAACGCCCGCGCCTGCAAGGATGAGACGGAGCGTGAGCTCATGCGCATCTCCTCCCGCATCAACGATGTGGTTATGGAGCGGGCCGCCAAGCGCCTCCATGAGGGCGTCACCGAGCGGGAGATCGCCGACTACATCGTCGCCCAGTACGCCGCCGAGGGCTGCGACACCATGGCGTTCCAGCCCATCGTCTCCTTCGGTCCCAACGCCGCCGATCCCCACCACGAGGCGGACAGCACCCGCCTGGAGCAGGGACAGTGCATTGTCATCGACATGGGCTGCCGGAAGGACCGCTACTGCTCCGACATGACCCGCACCTATTTCTGCGGGGAGCCGTCTGAAAAGCACGCCGCCATCCACGACCTGGTCTGCCGGGCCAACGCCCTGGCCGAGTCCATGGTGCGGCCGGGCATCGCCCTCAAGGAGCTGGACATCGCCGCCCGGTCGCTGATCGCCGAAGCCGGCTACGGGGAGTACTTCACCCACCGGCTGGGCCACTTCATCGGCCAGACGGAGCACGAGCAGGGCGACGTCAGCGCCACCACGCCGCTGATCGCCCAGCCGGGCATGATCTTCTCCATCGAGCCCGGCGTATACCTGCCCGGTGAGTTCGGCGTGCGCATCGAGGACCTGGTGCTGGTCACCGAGGACGGCTGTGAGATCCTCAACCACGTGGACAAGCACTGGAAGCTGCCGCAGTAAGCCGCGCAGGAGCGAAGCGCCCCAGCAAGCTCCCCAAACCGTAAAAAAACACCAAAGGCCTGCCGCAATGGCAGGCCTTTGGCGCATGGAGGCATATCGGCTGGA
>CABQCB010000134.1 GCA_902462475.1 uncultured Oscillibacter sp.
TGATGGCGTCGTAGCCCGTGCAGCGGCAGAGGTGTCCGGAGAGCAGCTTGCGCAGCTCGTCGTCCGTGTACTCCTCCCCACTTTCCAGGATCTCCTCCGCCGTGAGGATGAAGCCCGGCGTGCAGAAGCCGCACTGGATGGCTGCCTCCTCCACAAAGGCGAGCTGGATGTCGCTCAGTTCGCCATTGGGACCCAGCAGTCCCTCCAGCGTGCGGATGTTCTTTCCCTCAGCCCAGACGGCCAGGTAAATGCAGGAGTTGAACGCCTCCCCGTCGATGAGAACGGTACATGCGCCGCACTCCCCTACCTCGCAGCCCTTTTTCACGCTGGTCATACGGAAGTCGTTCCGCAGCATATCCGTCAGGCTGGCACGCACATCCACCGTGCGCTCCACGTCTTTTCCGTTGAGATTGAAATGGATCGTCTGCATCTGTGCCATTACAGTGCACCTCCTGCCCGCTTGACCGCTTCCCGGAAGGCGCGTTTGGCGCACTCCACGGCGATGTGCATCCGGAAATCCTTGGCGGCACGCCAGGAATCCCGGGGATGAATGTCTTCCTTTACTGCCTGGGCGAATTCCTCCGCCAGCTCCGCCGTGAGCGGCTTCCCGGCGGCCAGGTCCTCCGCTGTTTTAGCCCGCAGGGGCACCGGCCCTGCCACGCCGAAGGCCACCCGCGCCCGCTCCACGATCCGCTTGTCGGTGGAGAGGCGCACGTTCACAGAAGTACCCAGGGTCGCGATGTCCATGGCGTTGCGCATGGCGTACTTGATATAGAATCCATGGGTATCGGCATAGCTCTCTTTGGAGATCAGAATGCCGGTCTGGATCTCGCCGGGGCGGATGTCCACCTGGCCGGCGCGGATGTAAAAGTCCTGGATGGGGACATGGCGCACGCCCTCTGGACCGGTCAGCTCGATGACGGCGTCATAGGCAAAGAGCGTGGACGCGGAATCCGCGGAGGTCACACCGTTGCAGGTGTTGCCGCCGATGGTGCCGATGTTGCGGATCTGGGGTCCGCCCACCTGGTCCACCGCTTCGCCCAGCACCAGCATGTGCTGCTGGATCAGCGGGTCGCGGGTAATATGGGAGAAGCTGGTGAGGCTGCCGATGCGCAGCGTGCCGTCAGACTCCATGGTCACGCCCCGCAGTTCGTCCAGTCCATAGATGGAGATCAGCTCGGCCCCGGCCCGCTTCCCTTCCCGCATCTGCACCAGCACGTCGGAGCCGCCGGCAATGATCTGCGCCTGGGGATGCGCCACCCGGAGGGCCACGGCGTCCTGGACGGACTGAGCCTGGTAAAGTGCTTTCATATCATACATGGTGATCCCTCCTTAGTCCTCGATCAGCCCGGCCTCTTTGAACTTGCGGTAGAGGACGTGGGGCGTAATGGGGCAGCAGTCGATGGCCACGCCGGTGGCCTGGAAAATGGCGTTGCGGATGGCGGGGGCGCCGGAGCAGGCCGGCGGCTCACCCAGGGCCTTGGTCCCATAGGGAGACGTGGGCTCGGGATTCTCCACGAAATGGGCATGCAGATGGGGGTGATCCATAAACGTGGAGAGCTTGTAGTCCAGCAGGTTGTTGTTCAGAGGCTTGCCGGTCTTTTCATCGAACTTCAGCTCCTCGGAAAGACCATAGCCGATGGCCATGGACATGCCGCCGTGGACCTGGGCCTCCGCCAGGGCGGGATTGATGAGGGTGCCGCAGTCGTGTACATTGACCAGATTCAAAAGCTTCACCTTGCACAGGGGGATATCCACTTCCACCTCGGCAAAGGAGCAGCCGAAGGAATAGGCGTTGGACTTGATCTGGGCCGTAGTCTCAGCGGTGATGTGCTGGCTGTCGGTCAGAGAGTACAGGCTCTCCGTGGCAAGCTCGCCCAGGGTCTTGAGCACCCGCCCGTCGCTCTTGCGGACGATCTTGCCGTCCACCAGGTCCAGATTGCTCACCGGCATCCGGGTCTGATCGTGGGCCACCTGCAAGATCCGCTCCCGCAGGGCCAGGGCAGTCTGCATGATGGAAAAGCCGCCAATGTAGGTCTGACGGGAGGCGTAAGCGCCGGTGCCGAAGGGCGTCACATCTGTATCCTGAGAGGAGACTACATGCACGTCCTCCAAAGACACGCCCACCGCGTCGGCCACCATCTGGCTGTACGCCGTGTCGCAGCCCTGACCGATCTCCGTCTCGCCGGTCTGGAACTGGAGAGAGCCGTCCTGGTTGAGCACCATGCGGCAGGAGGAGGACTCCAGAGAGATGGGCCACACAGCGGTGTTGTACCAGAACACCGCGAGGCCTACGCCCCGGCGCACGGGGCCGGTCTGGTGCTGGTACTCCTTGAATTTACGCAGGTAGTCGATGGCCGCCATGCCCTTGTCCATGCACTGGTTGAACGTATCGCTGTACAGTTCGTTTTTGGAGAAGGCGTCCTGATATCCCACGGGCATCAGGTTCTTGCGGCGGAACTCCAGAGGCGTCATGCCGATGGCGGCGCAGATGTCGTCAATGTGGCTCTCCCCGGCAAACATGGCCTGCGGAATACCGTAGCCCCGCATGGCGCCGGCGGCCGGCCGGTTGGTGAACACGCTCCAGCAGTCGCACTCCAGATTGTCGCAGGGATAGAGCTGGGGAAACGCGCCCATGCCCTTGGCTACCACGCCATGGCCGTGGGAGGCGTAGGCGCCCTGGTTGGAGAACGCCTCGAACTTCCGGGCGGCCAGCGTGCCGTCCGGCCGGACCCAGGAGATGATATGGGTGCGGATGGCGTGGCGGACCCGGTTGGAGACGAACGTCTCTTCCCGGCTGCACTCCAGCTTTACCAGCCGTCCGCCCACCTTGGTGCAGCACCAGGCGCAAAGAGGCTCATACAAAGCGTCCTGCTTGTTGCCGAAGCCGCCGCCGATATAGGGCTTGATGAGCCGCACTTTGCCCCAGGGGATGCCCAGGGCCTGGCCTACGATCCGCCGCACGATGTGGGGGATCTGGGTGGAGGAGACCACCACCACGCGCCCTGCTTCCATATAGGCAAAGCAGCCGTGGTTTTCGATGTGGCAGTGCTGGACGGTGGGCGTATCATACCACCCCTCCACCCGGATGAGGCCCGGCTCCTGGATGGCAGACTGGTAGTCGCCCCTGCGGATGTCCGTGTGGGCCAGGATGTTGCCGGGGAACTCCTCGTGGATCTGGGGGGCATCCGGCTCCATGGCCTTCTGCACATCCAGCACGAAGGGCAGCTCCTCATACTCCACCTTCAGCGCCCGGACGCCCTGGGTGGCAGCCACCTCATTTTCCGCGATGACCACTGCCACCTCGTCGCCGTAATAGCGCACATGGCGGTTCAAAAGAAGCCGGTCCGCCACGTCCTGATGGGCGGGGTCTGTGGACCAGGGGTGGCCCGCCGTGGGGAACGGAATGTCGGGCACGTCAAAGCAGGTCAAAACCCGCACCACGCCGGGTACAGACTCGGCGGCTGTGGTATCGATGGATTTGACGTAGCCGTGGGCGATGGTGGAGTGACAGATCTTGACGATCAGTGCGGAGGAATCGCAAAGGTCATCCATGTACTTGGCCCGGCCGGTCGCCTTGTCATAGGCGTCCACCCGGATGGCGCTTTTTCCCACACTTTTACTCATGGGGTATGCCTCCTTCTGGCGAAATGGTCACAGCCGCGTTGACTGCGCGGTGCGAAAACGGATATACTAAAGACGGAAAGGGGGAATTCTGCCATGACACGGGAAAAAACGCTGGGATGCGTTCTCCTGGCCGCCGGCAGTGCCCGTCGCTATGGAGAAAATAAACTTCTGGCCGCCCTGGACGGGCGGAGTCTCATTCTGCGGGCCATGGAAGCGGTCCCGGCAGAACGGATAGAACGGGTGGTGGTGGTCACCGCCTACCCGGAGATCATGCGTCTTGCGGCGGAATTTCACTTTGCCGCCCTCTTCAATGATGCCCCGGCCCTTGGCGCCAGCCATACCATCGCCCTGGGACTGACCCAGCTGCGGGATCTGGACGGCGTTATGTTCCTGGTGTGCGATCAGCCGCTTCTGCGGCGGGAGAGCGTGGCTGCCCTGGCCGGGCTGTGGCGCCGGTCACCGGACAAGATCGCGGCTCTGGGCCACGGCGGTGTCCGGGGCAACCCCTGTGTGTTCCCTGCCCCGCTGTACCCGGAGCTCTTGGCGCTGACGGGCGATCACGGCGGCAGCGCCGTCATCCGGCAGCATCCGGAGCTTCTCACGCTGCTGGAGGTGCCGGAGCGGGAGCTTTGCGATGTGGACACCATCCAGGCGCTGGAGTCCTTGCGAAAGGATACGGCCCGGCGGGCACAGGTCCCATAATTCGACTCTGCGGGGAGATTGCTGCCGCGGCGGAAATCGCCGCGGCAGCATTTTTTATCCTTTTCGGCTGTAAGGGGTGCCCTCCAGAGGCAGAGACGTACGACGGACGCCGTCAAAACGGAAATAGGCGTCGGCTACGGCAGGGGCCGTGGGGATGGAAGTGATCTCGCCGATGCCGATGGCGCCGCAGGCCACGTTCAATCCGGGCTTCTCCACGATGATGGGCGTGATCTCCGGGATCTGATTGGCCCGGAACAGCCCCAGCGTGCCGAACTTGGCGGTGGGCTTGCAGTCGGTGAGCGGATACCGCTCCGTCAGGGCATAGCCAAGAGACATGACCACGCCGCCTTCGATCTGTCCTTCCACGGAGGTGGGGTTGACGGCCTTGCCCACGTCGTGGGCGGCCACGATCCGCTCTACCCTGCCCTCGTCATTCAGGATGCACACCTGGGTGGCATAGCCGTAGGCCACATGGCTCACGGGGTTGGGCACCGGTGCGCCCAGCGGATCGGTCTTGCCCAGGTATTCTCCGTAGAACTCCTGACCTTCCAGCTCTGTCAAGGACTTTTCCTTCATAGCTTCTACCAGGTCTGTGCAGGCACGGCGGCAGGCTTCGCCGGTGAAGAGGGTCTGACGGGAACCGGAGGTGGTGCCGGAATCCGGCGCGCAGTAGGTATTGGACCGCTCATAGACCACGTCAGCGCGGGCGATGCCGGTCTGGGTGCAGACCATCTGGGTCAGCACAGTGCCCAGGCCCTGCCCGATGCAGGAGGCACCGGCGAAGATGTGTACCTTGCCGCCCTCGATCACCAGGCGGCACCGGCCCGTATCCGGGATGCCCACACCTACGCCGGCGTTCTTCATGGCGCAGGCCAGGCCCACATACTTGGCACCATCCACGTAAGGCTTCACGGCTTCCAGAGTTTCCGCAAGGCCCGTGGACTCATCCACGATCTGGCCGTTGGGCAGCTCCTGCCCCGGACGGATGGCGTTGCGGTAGCGGATCTCCCAGGGGGTGATGCCCACCACGTCCGCCATCTCGTTGAGCAAAGACTCGATGCAAAAGCACGTCTGGGTCACGCCGAAGCCCCGGAAGGCGCCGGCGGGGGG
>CABQCB010000135.1 GCA_902462475.1 uncultured Oscillibacter sp.
CCGCCGTCCACCCACACCAGCGCCAAAATGATGAACGACACCACCGGCACGGCTTTCACCGCCGCTGCCACAGGCGCGATCAGCTCCCGCACCGGCGAAAACCGGGCGGAGAGGGCCGCCAGGGCCACCGCCAGCACACAGGAGACGGCAAAGCCCCCGAAGATGTGGACGGCGGACGTGCCCACCGCGGCCCAGAAGTCCCCGGTGCGGATCAGCTCCGTCAACCGGAGCAGGGCAGAAAGGGGCGAGGCCAGCAGCAGATGCCCCGCCGGGTAGGCGGCGGCCATGGCCATGGCCGCCCCCTGCCAGCACAAGATCCAAACGCACACCGCCCAGAGCCGGACGGGACGCTTGCTTTTTTTCACGGGCCCGTCCTCCCTTCCCGCCTCAAACGGCTCACGCGCCGTAGTAGAAATCGTCGCCGGGCATGGCGCCGCCCACGGAGGCGCTGTCAGCGTCACAGAGCACCTGGAGATAGCCGGAGAGCTTATCCTTCATCTCCGTGCCGGTGATGCACACGATGTTGCAGTAAGGCAGGGCCTGCTCCGCCACGGCCGCCTCCACGATGCCGTAGTCCCCGATGAGCGCGGCGGCGTCCGCCGTGTTGGCATTCACCCACTCCACGCTGGCGGCATAGTCAGCAAGGAACGCGTCCACGGCGGCGGGGTTGGACTCCACCACCTCCCGGCGGGCCACTACCACGCCGGTGAGCAGGGCGGAGCCGTTGTCCAGGGCATCCCACTCCTGCGTCAGGTCCAGGGCGACCCGCAGATCGGGGATCTTGCTCTGGGCCACGGTCACAAAGGGCTGGGGCAGCATGGCGATGGTGGCGGCGCCGGTGGCCAGGGCACTGACGCACTCAGAGTGCTCGCTCTTCCAGTCCACGATCACATCGTCCATGGGGGAAAGGCCGTTTTCCTCCAGCAGGTAGTTGAGGGCATACTCCGGCGTGGAGTCCTTGCCGGAGGCCACGATGGTCTTGCCGGCGAGGTCTTCCATGGAGCGCACGGCGTTGCCGTTTTCCACGATATACAGCACGCCCAGGGTGTTGATGCCCAGGGTCACGATCTGGCCCTCGGTCTTCTGGTAGAGCGTCGCGGCCAGGTTGGCGGGCACGCAGGCCATGTCCAGCTCGCCCTTGATGAGCAGGGGCGCCACCTCGTCGGCAGAGGCCGCCAGGGTAAAGGTATAGTCATTGACAAAGGAGGCGTCCTCCTGCTCCGCGTCGTGCATGAGCTTCACCAGGCCCATGGCCGTGGGGCCCTTCAGCGCCGCCACGGAATACTGCTCCCCGGTGACCTCCTGGGGCTGTTCCTCCTCTTTCTTGCCGCAGGCGGCCGCCGTCAGCGTCAGCACCAGTGCCAGGCACAGCGCCGCCATCCGTTTCATGTTCTTCATGCTCCATTCCTCATTTCTTCAAAGTTTTCCCTGCGCCTCAGCGCAGCGCCTCTTCCGGGGCGTAGACCGTCTTGGCGGTGACGCCGTCCAGCCGGCCGATCTTGCCGGACAGGGCGGAGATCACATCCTGGGGCGCGTCCATGGCCACGCTGATGATGCTCACGCCCCGCTGGTGGTAGGGCACCCCCATACGGCCGATGATGTAGCGCCCATATTGATGCAAAAGCTCGTTGAGCGCTCCCACCGACGCCATGTTCTTCACGATGACGGCCAGCACCGCCACTCTCGTATCCATGCGCCTCCCTCCTTCCCGCAAAAAAACGCCCCCTCCGCCGTTCGGCAAAGGGGGCGATGGATACACTCCGTCCGGGCCGCTTTTGCCGGCGGCCCGCTTCCCTCTCTTTCGGCGCGGAAGGACCTTGCCGGCAGAACGACAGGATGCTGTTTTGGTCCTGCGGTCAGCATGCTTCCCGCGGACAAAAGCATGATAGCATACCCCCGCTCCTGCGGTCAAGCCCCGCAGCGGCCGTAGGTATGGGTCAGCTGCCGGATCTCCGCTGCCAGGGCCATGGACGGCAAAGCCGTAAGGCGCCAGCGCCAGTTGCCCTCCGCCACGCCGGGCACGTTGATCCGCGCCTGGCTGCCAAGGCCCAGATAGTCCTGCAGCTGGGCCACGAACAGCTGCGCCACGCTGCCCTGTCCTGCCCGCAGCAGCGCCTTGCGCACGCCCTCGGCGTCCTCCGCGCCCAGGTACTGCCGGGCAAAGGTCTGCTCAGCCTCGCCGGCGTGGGCGTACCACCCGGCGGCAGTATCGTTGTCGTGGGTGCCGGTGTAGCACACGCAGCCCGCTTGCTGGTTGTGGGGCAGATAGGCGTTGTCCGGGCCGGAGAAGGCAAACTCCAGCACCTTCATGCCCGGCAAGCCGGACTCTTCCCGCAGCCGGTGCACATCGTCGGTGAGGATGCCCAAATCCTCGGCGATATAGGTGATGTGGGGGAACCAGTTCGTCAAGACCCGCAGCAGATCCATGCCGGGCCCCGCCTCCCAGTGGCCCACCTTGGCCGTCTCCGCTCCGGCGGGCACGGCCCAGTAGCTGGCAAAGGCCCGGAAGTGGTCCAGCCGGATGGCGTCGAACAGCCGGGAGGCGCCCTCCACCCGGCGGATCCACCAGCCGAAGCCGTCCGCCTTCTGGGCCTTCCAATCATAGAGGGGGTTGCCCCACAGCTGCCCGTCGGCGGAGAAGTAGTCCGGGGGCACGCCCGCCACCTTGGTGGGACGGCCCTCGGCGTCCAGCAAAAATTCCCGCCGCTCCGACCAGACATCCGCGCTGTCCAGCGATACGTAGATGGGCAGGTCTCCGATCAGCTTCACGCCCCGGTCATTGACATAGGTCTTGAAGGATCCCCACTGGCGGAAGAACCAGTACTGCACCCAGGTGTGGAACGCCACATCCTCCGCCAATGTGACCGCCCACCGCTCCACCGCCGCCGTCTCATGGCGCCGCAGAGCCTCATCCGGCCACTGGAACCAGGCCTTTTGGTCGAAATGGGTCTTGATCGCTCGATACAAAGCGCAATTTTTCACCCACGGATTCCTGTCTGTAAACTCCCGCACCGCCTGGGCCGCCTCACCGCTGACCCGGGAGAACGCCAGACGCAGCAGCGCATCCCTGTCACGGTGCAGTGCGGCATAGTCGATGGTGTCCGACGGCGCCACCCGGGCGCCCTCCAGCTCGGCCTGGGTCAAAAGGCCCTCCGCCGCCAGCTGCTCCGGATCCAGAAACAAGGCGTTTCCCGCAAAGGTGGACTCACTGGTATAGGGGGAGTCCCCCGCCCCGGTGGGGCCCACGGGCAAAATCTGCCACCAGCGCTGGCCGGCGGCAGCCAAGAAATCCGCAAAAGCACGGGCCTCACGGCCCAGCGTCCCGATGCCGTAGGGAGACGGCAGGGAGAAGATCGGCAGTAAAATGCCGGCAGAACGTTCCATATCCAAATTCCTCTCTTCTTTACTATGGATTGTTTTATTGTATGCGCCCTGCCGGATTTTGTCAAGCCGCACAAAACACAGCCTTTATATCAGCTCGTTTTTGTATATTTTCTATGTTTCTCCGCTGTATGCTGCCGATACTCCCTTTTTCCAGCACTTTTTCTCCCCAAAATGTTGTGTTATACTGAAAAAAACGCTCCGCAACTGCCGGTTGACAAAAGGAAATCCGCCGGTGGTAGCGATCTCGTCCCCGCTCTGGTATGCTATGGGCAGCAAAGGAGGTGTCCCCATGGAACAAGCAAAGACCCTGGGCGGCCGCATCCAGGCGTTCCGAAAGGCCGCCGGGCTCAGCCAGGAGGCACTGGGGGAACGGCTGGGCGTGTCCCGGCAGGCCGTAAGCCGGTGGGAAGCCGACGCCGCCGTGCCGGAGCTGGAAAAGCTCATCGCCATGAGCCGCCTGTTCGGCGTCACCATTGGTGCTCTGCTTGGCGTGGAGCCTCCCGCCGAAGAAGCGGAGGCGTCTGCTGAAGATACACCGGACGATACGGCCACGGCACCCGAAGCCGGCGCCCCCACCCACGAATTGACAGACCGGGAACTGGCCGCCGTGGAGGCCATCGCGGAAAAGTACCTGGCTGCCCAGCAGGCCCGGACCAGCCGGAAGTGGCCGCTGGTCCTCTTGGCGGCAGGTGCGGTTTTCGTTCTGGTCCTGCTGGCAGGCAGCGCCCTGTGGAACCAGCTGCAGCAGATCCGGCAGGAGCTGCAGACAGTGGAGACCACCACCGGGCAGCAGATCCAGTCCATCACCGGGCAAATCACCAGTATTTTAGCCGAACAGAACAATATAATAGACGATTATGCCGCTTCTGTGGAGGATTATAGCCTGACGGCCAAGACCATGACCCTGTCCGTCCGGGTCCATCCCGCTGCCTTTTCCGGCGATACCCAGGCCGTATTCACCGCCCGGACCGCCTCGGGGGAGCAGTGCTCCGCGGAGGCCGTGCGGACGGAGGACGGGTACTTTCAAGCGGAGGGCTGGGCCGTGCCCATGGACGGCCATGTGGAGCTGTCCGTGACGATCACCAACGGCGGCGTCAGCCGGTCGGAGGCCCTGGATACGTTATCCGCTGACCCGGCAGACTACCGTCTGGCGGTAGAGGGAGGCTGGGAGACCAGCTGGAACGCCGGAACTGTCCACTTCGGCGGGCTGACCCTGCACATCGACCCCCATCCCAGCGTGCCGCTGGAGCTGGAGCAGGTGGAGCTGGCGGTCTTTCCCAACGGATCGGCGGAGCCGCTGTGGTCGTCTCCCATGCCGGAGGCAGTGGAGCTGTGGCAGCAGCAGGGTTATGTGCAGGCGTATGTGACGGCGGAGACCTACATGCCCGCCATTCCCCTGGCCAAAGGGGAGGAACTCCTGGCGGCGGCCAAGATCACCGACGACCACGGTCAGTCCTTCTGGTATCTTTTGGGGGCCGCCCACAATGACGACGGTGCCCTGCGGACAACGGAGACCACCGCCTTGAAATCCGCCTGCCCCAACTGGCAGCCGGGCGGTCATGTGCGCCTCCGGTGACCGGATGGAAAAAAGCAAAACAGGAAGCGCCCCGGAGAAAAAGCTCCGGGGCGCTTCCGTTTTATAGAGGGGTCACTTCATCAGCTCGTACATGACGGCCTTGATGGTGTGCATGCGGTTTTCCGCCTCGTCAAAGACGATGGATGCCTCGGACTCGAACACCTCGTCGGTGACCTCCATGGCGTCGCGGCCGAACTTCTCGCCCATTTCCTTGCCCACCTTGGTCTTGTGGTCATGGTAGGCGGGCAGGCAGTGCATGAACTTGCACTGGGGACCGGCGTTATCCATGAGGGCCTTCGTCACCTGATAGGGAGAGAGGGCCTCGATACGCTCTTTCCAGACCTCCACCGGCTCGCCCATGGAGACCCACACGTCCGTGTAGAGCACGTGGGCGCCACGGGTGGCTTCCATGGGGTCCTCGATGAACTCCAGCACGGCGCCGGTCTCGGCGGCGATGGCCTG
>CABQCB010000136.1 GCA_902462475.1 uncultured Oscillibacter sp.
CGGCGGCTTTCTTGGTGGTCACGGCCGCTTCGCCTCCCACTTTTTCAAAAATGTCCGCCGATGCTCCGCACA
The DNA here is from genome assembly GCA_902462475.1 of uncultured Oscillibacter sp. Next base: position 73 of record CABQCB010000136.1, read on the forward strand.
AGGTCCGTAGGTATCCAGCATTTCATAGTGGAGCTTGGTGCCGTAGCCCTTGTGCTTGGCAAAATGGTATTGGGGGAACCGGGCTTCCAGCTCCGTGGAGACATACCGGTCCCGGCTGACCTTGGCCAGGATGGACGCCGCCGCGATGGACGCGCTCTTGCCGTCGCCGCCCACCAGGCACACATGGGGCACCGTGATGGCCACACGGCTGCCGTGGTCCCGGTTGCCGTCGATGAGGGCCAGATCAACCTTTATAGAAAGGCCATCCAGCGCCCGCTGCATGGCCAGCATCCGGGCATTGAGAATGTCCATCTCGTCGATCTCTGCAGCAGAGACGAAGGCGATGCTGTATGCCGCCGCCTGGGCGGTAATGACATCATAGAGCGCCTCCCGCTTTTTCTCCGTCAGTTTTTTGGAGTCATTCAGGCCGGGGATGTCGATCTCCCGGGGCAAAATCACCGCGGCGGCGTATACCGGTCCCGCCAGGGGTCCGGCCCCAGCCTCATCCACACCGCAGAGGGTCTCATACCCTGCGCTCCACTGCTCTCGTTCGTAGGTCCAAAGGTCCATAGTCATCTCACCAATACTCTATGAGGATTCTCTTGCAGTCCCGGCAGACCCAGGCGGGCCGATTCAGAGAACCGGCATCTTTCGGGTTGGTATAGGGGTTTTGAAGCACGATCCCGCCCCGCTTGGCAATGCCTCCCATGGTATGCCAGTTCAGCTTCGGCGCACCTTGGGGAAGAAAATACTCCCACATTCCAAAGGTGTTCAGGAATCCGGGTTCCATCTCTTTCCCGCATACAGGACAGTTCATATTGCCGTTCCTTTCCCCTTATACGCCCTCCGGCAGCTCCAGTGTAAAGCGTCCAAGCTTGCCAGAGCGAAACTCGTCCAGCAGGATCTTTGCCATGCGCTCCGTGTCCACGTCGCCGCCGGAGATCAAAAAGCCCCGCTTTTTCCCGGCAGCCGAGAGCAGCCGATAGCCCCAGGCCACATCGTTTTCCTCGTCCTCCCGTTCCGGGATGCCCGGCAGCTTATAGGCCGCAGAAAGGGCCTGGGGATACCGCTCCCCCAGGTAGGCCATCAGGTGGCAGCCCAGGGTCTCTGTATCCAGAATGTCATCTTTCACAGCGCCGGTATAGGCCAGATTCAATCCCACGCTCTGGTCCTCGAATTTGGGCCAGAGGATGCCGGGGGTATCCAGCAGCTCCAGGTTTTTGTCAATGGGCACCCACTGCTTGGCCCGGGTGACACCGGGGCGATCCTCGGTTTTGGCAGTCTTGCGTCCGGCGATCTTATTGATGAAGGTGGACTTGCCCACGTTGGGGATGCCCAGGATCATCACCCGGATGACCCGGTTTTGTCCCTTTTCCTCATAGGCGCGGATCTTGTCCGCCAGCAGCTCCCGCACGGCAGCGGCAAAGCGGGCTGTTCCCTGTCCGCTCTTGGCGTCCGATTCCAGCACGGCGTAGCCCTTGCCCTTGAAATAAACGGCCCACCGGGCGGTAGAATCGGGGTCCGCCTGATCCACCCGGTTCAATACCACCAGCCGGGGTTTCCCTGCCGTCAGCTCGTCCACGTCCGGATTCCGGCTGGAGATGGGGATGCGGGCGTCCAGGATCTCACAAACCGCGTCCATATGCTTGATCTGCTCGGCGATCATCCGCCGGGTCTTGGTCATATGACCGGGATACCATTGAATATTCATGCGTCCACTCCGTCGATCAGGCCGATCCGGCCGAATTCCCGCTCCCCGGTCACCTCATCCGCTCCCGGGAACGCCAAAAACACCGCCTTGCCCAGCACACAGCGGGTATCCACCGTGCCCAGCCGGGAATCCCGGCTGTCGCTGGAGTGATTGCGGTTGTCGCCCATGACAAAGATACAGCCCTCCGGCACAGTCAGTGGGAACTCCGTACCCTCTTCCATATAGGTGGGCTCGTTGATATAGGGCTCGTCCAACACCTGGCCGTCCACATACACGATACCCGCCTCAAAGTCGATGTCCACGGTCTGTCCCTCTGTGGCGATGACCCGCTTGACGATGGGCTCTTCCAGAAAGCTCTCTTCCCGCAGCACCACGATATCACCGTACTCGTAGTCACTGTCCAGCAGGGAGCTGAGCACCAGCAGTCGATCCCCGTTTTGCAGCGTGGGCACCATGGAATGCCCATCCACGCCAATCAGGCGGATCAAAAAGGTGAACACCAGAACCACCGTCAGCACCGAACCAACCAGCGCCTGGGTCCACTCATACAGCTCCCGGCCGGGGATCTCCCGCTGACCGGACGCCTCTTCCGTCATCTCTTCTTCCTTCTTCTCTTCGTCCTCACGCATGTTCTGCTTCGCTCCTTATACGCCGCCCAGGCGGCTGAAATCCCGCTGCTGTGTATCCGCGCTCTTTCCGGGGAACAGCAAAAACACGGCTTTTCCCAGCAGGCACCGCTCTTCTACCGTTCCAAGGTCTGCACTGCGGCTGTCCTCGGAATTATTGCGGTTGTCTCCCAGTAAAAACAGTTCTCCCTCCGGCACGGTCAGCGGAAACACAGTTCCTTCATCCTGATAGGTCGGTTCCCGGGTATAGGGCTCATCCAGTGCCTGGCCGTCCACATACACGATGCCCGTTTCAAAGTCGATATCCACGGTCTGCCCCTCTGTGGCGATGACCCGCTTGACGATGGGCTGACCGTCTTTAAAATATTCGTCCCGGACAATGACGATGTCGCCTTGCGAAAGATCACCGGCCAGATAGCGGCTCACCGCTACCAGAATGTCCCCGTCCTGCAGCGTCTCCCGCATGGATTCTCCATCCACGCGAATCAGCCGCACCACAAACGTGAACAGCAGGACCATGCCCAGGCATACACACACCAGTGTCCTCAGCCAGCTATACAATTCCTTTGCCGTTTGCTTTTCCTTTTCCATGTTACGCTCCAGATCTGTCATAATCTAAATTAGTATAGCAAACGCAGGATAAAATCACAAGAGATTTTCCCGGAAAAGAAAAAAGAGAGGCGTTTCGCCTCTCTTTTTTTCTTTCTTACAGCTTCTCCTTGACCTTGGCACCCTTGCCCACGCGGCCGCGCAGATAGTACAGCTTGGCACGCCGGACGTCGCCGCTGCGGACGACCTCGATGGTGTCGATGGAGGGAGAGTGAACGGGGAAGACCTTCTCCACGCCAACGCCGTAGGAAATGCGGCGAACGGTGATGGTCTCCTCGATGCCGCCGTGCTTCTTGGCGATGACGGTGCCCTCGAAGACCTGGATACGCTCGCGGGAGCCTTCCTTGACCTTCACGTGCACGCGCACGGTGTCGCCGATCTGGACACGGGTGACTTCGTTCTGCAGGGTCTCCTTGTTCAGTTCCTGAATGAGATTCATTGGTTTTTCCTCCTGATTTATAGGCGTTCATACCGCTTTTGGGTGCGCCGAAAAAATAAAAAACAGGCGCGCGGCAGAGGACCGCCCTTTGTAAGCCATAGTAGAATACCACAGCTTGCAAAAAAAGGCAAGCATTATTTTACAAAAAGCTCTCTTTTCCCGCGGCTTCCCGCATGGCCGCTGACAGGGCCGCTGCCGCAGGAGGCAAAAGCCAAAGACTGCCGCCGCTTTGCCACATCACAGCCGTCAGGCAGACCGTCAATCCCAGTGCGCAGCAGCACCCGGTCCAACGGGCGATTCGCTCCCCGGCTGCCGGTCCTGCCAGCCACACGCTCACCAGCTGCAATGCCCGGCCGCCGTCCAGTGGGCGTATGGGCAGGAGGTTGAACCCGGCCAGGGCAAAATGCGCTCCCGCCGCGGTCATCAGCCATGGCGCCGGGCAGGCCGCAAGGACCGTTCCGCACAGCAGGTTGGCGCCAGGCCCGGCTAAAACAGCCGCCAGTTCCCCACCGTAGGAAAGGCCCTCCGGCTGCATCTGCATCCTTGCTCCCAGCACACCTATGTCAACCTGACGGATCTCCGCTCCCAAAAGGCGTGCAACGGCCCAGTGACCCGCTTCATGGACGCAGGCGGCGCTCAGGACCACCGCCAGCATCTCCCAGCCGTTTCCCAGCAGGAACCAACCCAAAAGCAGCCAAAAGCCTCCGCTGATCCTGATTGGCAGCTTATGCCGCAGATACATAATACACGGGATTGAGATAGTCACCCTCCTGATGCAGTTCAAAATGGAGATGGGGGCCTGTGGCGATGCCGGTCTGCCCCACCTTGCCCAAAACGTCACCCTTGCCCACCTGTGCGCCGGAGGACACCGAGATGGCGCTGCAATGGGCGTAGAGCGTCTCGTAGCCCCCCTCGTGGGTAACGATCACGTACTTGCCGTAGCTGCTGCTCTCCCCTACCGCTTTGACGGTGCCGTCCGCGAAGCAGCACACATCACTACCGTCGGGTGCGGCGATGTCCACGCCGTAGTGGAAGCGCTCCTCCCCCTCCACCGGGTGATCCCGATAACCAAATCCCGAGGAGATGGGACCGTCTGCCGGCGTACAGTAATCAAAGCCCAGCAGCTGCTGCTCCATGCAGACGTTTTCCGGCAGATTCTGATTGGAATACAGCACGTACGCAAGCGTGGAGACCTCTGCCGTCTCCTCCTGCTCCTTCACCTCATCCGTCTGTTGTTCCGTCCGGGACGCCCGGAGAGATTCCATGGCGGCCGGCTCCGTCTCGCTGTCTGTACTTTTTGCCGCGGTTTCATAGGCGGAAAAGGTGTCCGGCTGGAAAACCGCCTCATAGACCTCGTCCAGTGCCTGCCCCACATCCTGCTGTCCGGAAGCCGCCTCGCCGATGGCAGAAAAAACGGCCTGGATATCCATATTCTGCCGCAGGGCCGCGTTTACCTTTTCACTGATCGCATCCAGTTTGCCGGGCAGCAGCAGCTTCACGGTCACCAACAGGACGAACATGCCGCCGCAGGCCACCATCTGAAAAAGGCGCCGGCGTTCCGCGGCGCTTACCGGTTGGGATTTTTTTTGCCCGCAGCGTCCTCTGCTGTATGGCGCACGCCGCCCTGATGCCACACTTTCCCGCACTGTCTGTGCCATAGCCGACCCTCCCTGTACCGCTTCTCTTTCGGAGTCTATGCGGCCATGCACATAAAATATGCCCCTTGACATCCTGGTAAAAATTCTATATAATTACCGTTGCTGCATCCGGGTGTAGCGCAGTTGGTAGCGCGCATGGTTCGGGTCCATGAGGCCGTGGGTTCGACTCCCGCCACTCGGACCATCGGAGTGACCAGATTTGGTCACTCCGATTTTTTTATTTATGCCGTTATTTTGATGAATCCAAAACCTGACAAACGTGGAGCGGCGGCCTCGTACG
>CABQCB010000137.1 GCA_902462475.1 uncultured Oscillibacter sp.
GGTGGAGGAGGCGCCCGTGGAGGCCGCTCCCGTGGTGGAGGAGGCGCCCGTGGAGGCCGCTCCCGCCGTGGAGGAGGCGCCCGTGGAGACCGCTCCCGCCGTGGAAGAGGCGCCCGTGGAGGCCGCTCCCGTGGTGGAGGAGGCGCCCGTGGAGGCTGCTCCCACTGTGGAGGAGAAGCCTGCGGAGGCCGCTCCGGCCGCCAAGAAGCCGGCTGCCCGCAAGCGGACCACTGCCGCCAAAAAGACTACTGCCAAGAAAAGCACGGCTGCCAAAAAGCCTGCCGCGCGCAAGAAAGAAACCACAAAGAAAGGGCCCGCCGCCAAAGCAAAGCAGGACGCGGCGGAGTAAGGAAGGCACATGACACCATTTACGAAGCAAACATTGAAAAGTGCCCTGACCGCGAAGCTTATGCTCAACTTCGGCAAAACGCCGGAGGAGGCTACGGATCAGGAGATGATGAAGGCCAGCGCCCTGGTGCTCCGGGACGTGATGGCCATCCGGGGCGTGGAGACCAATAAGGAGACCCGCCGGGAACATAAAAAGCAGGTCCATTACCTGTCCCTGGAGTTTTTGATGGGCCGCAGTCTCATGAAAAACGCTTACAACCTGGAGGTCCTGCCCCAGCTGAAAGAGGCTCTGGAGGACCTTGGGTTCAAGGCGGCGGACATTTTCGAGCTGGAGCCGGACGCGGGCCTTGGCAACGGCGGCCTGGGCCGCCTGGCCGCCTGCTATCTGGACTCCATGACCACGCTGGAGATCCCCGCTACCGGCTATTCCATCTGCTATGAGCTGGGCATCTTCAAGCAGAAGATCGTGGAGGGCCAGCAGGTGGAGCTGCCGGACAACTGGAAGGACCTGGGCGCGGCCTGGCTGCTGCCCAAGCCCGAGGAGGCCCAGCGGGTCCAGTTCGGCGGTACGCTGCGGGAGTTCTGGGACGACGGCCACCTGCATATCGTCAACGAAAACGCCACCACGGTGCTGGCGGTCCCCTGCGACATGGTGGTGGCCGGCTACGGCACGGAGCATGTGAACACCCTGCGCCTCTGGGACGCCCGGTCCACCAAGCCGGTGGATATGTCCCTGTTCTCCCGGGGCGAGTATCTGAAAGCGGCGGAGGAGGAGGCCATGGCCTCCACCATCGCCAAGGTGCTCTATCCCGAGGACAATCACTATGAGGGCAAGTCCCTGCGGCTCAAGCAGCAGTATTTCTTTGTCTCCGCCACCGTGCAGTCCATTGCCACCAAGCATCTGGATACCTACGGCACCCTGCGCAACTTCCACGAAAAGAACGTCATCCAGATCAACGATACCCATCCGGCCCTGGTGATCCCGGAGCTCATGCGCATCTTCATCGACGAGGCGGGCATGGACTGGGATGAGGCGTGGTATATCACCACCCACTCCGTGGCCTACACCAACCACACTGTGCTGGCCGAGGCCCTGGAGCGCTGGCCCCAGACCCTGGTGCAGCAGCTGCTGCCCCGCATCTGGCAGATCATCGTGGAGATCTCCAACCGCTGGCAGCGCAAGGTGGAGGACTTCTACCACGACATGGGCAAGACCCAGGCCATGGCCATCGTCTGGGGCGGCGAGGTCCGCATGGCCAACCTGTGCATCGCTGGCGGCATGGCCGTCAACGGCGTCAGCGCCCTGCACTCTGAGATTTTGCGCAAGGACGTGTTCCGGGACGCCTGCGGCATGGAGCCCCAGAAGTTCCAGAACGTCACCAACGGCATCGACCACCGCCGCTGGCTCAGCGAGATCAACCCCGGCCTGGACAGTCTGGTACAGGAGCTGACCGGCGGGGACGGCTATCTGACCAAGCCCCAGCTGCTCAAAAAGCTGGATGACTACGCCGATGACGCCGCAGTGCTGGAGCGCCTGGGCAAGATCAAGCAGGCCAACAAGGAGGCCTTCGCCGCCTATGCCAAGAAGACGCAGGGCGTGGTGCTGGACCCCAACGCCATTTTTGACGTGCAGGTCAAGCGCCTGCATGAGTACAAGCGGCAGCTTCTCAATGTGCTGCACATCATCTCTTTGTACCAGGATCTGCAAAACGACCCCAATGCCATCACCCAGCCCCACACGTTCCTCTTCGGCGCCAAGGCGGCGCCGGGCTACGCGGTGGCCAAGCGGATCATCCGCCTGATCAACTCCCTGGCCGATCAGATCGCCCACGATCCCATCTGCAAGGATAAGCTGCAGGTGGTGTTCCTGGAGAACTACCGGGTCTCCCTGGCGGAAAAGCTCATGCCCGCCAGCGAGGTCAGCCAGCAGATCTCCACGGCCGGCAAGGAGGCCAGCGGCACCGGCAACATGAAGTTCATGATGAACGGCGCGCTGACCATCGGCACTCTGGACGGGGCCAATGTGGAGATGCACCAGGTGCTGGGCGACGAGAACATGTTCCTCTTCGGTCTCCATGCCGACGAGGTGGAGCGCACCAAGCGGGAGGGCTATGTGCCCCAGCGGCTTTACAGCCGGGACGACCGCCTGCGCCGCTGCCTGGATGCCCTGCGCACCGGCTTCCGGGACGGCGTCAGCTACGACGATCTCTATCAGCGCTTGCTGTTCGGCGCCGGCGGCAGCCCCGCCGATGAGTATCTGCTTTTGGCGGACTTCGAGTCCTACCGGGAGGCGGAGCGCCGCATGGTGGAGACCTATGCCGATCCTGCCAAGTGGAACCGCATGAGCCTGCACAACATTGCCCGCAGCGGCATCTTTGCCGCCGACCGGGCCGTGGCCGAGTACGCGGACAACATCTGGCACGTGCCGCATAAATAACCACAATATGCAAAAAAAGGAAGGGCGGAGCATTGGCTCCCCCTTCCTTTTTTGGGGTAACATAAAACGGAGGGCAGGGGTTCCCTGCCCTCCGTTTCAGCGATCTTTGCTCAGACCCAGCAGATAGTCTGTGCTGACGCCGTAATACTTGCTCAAAGTGATCAGATGGTGGATCGGAAGTTCGTTGGCGCCCCGTTCATACCGGGCATACATCGTTTGGGAAGTCCCCAGAACTTCCGCAATCTGCGTCTGCGTCTTGTCAGCATCCTCCCGCAGGTCCCGCAAAATGCGAACATAATCCATTCCGTTCACTTCTCATCCCCCCAGTTCCAGCGCTGTTTTCTAAAAAATAATTTAACATAAAATTGTGAATCAACGGTAACAGAATACACAATTTTACTACAATTAGGCGATAAATTTACTGAAAAAGAGGAAAAAACTGGCGAATTGTCAAAAAATTTACTATCAAATGGGGATTCTTGTCGTTTTATGAGTTTTCCGCATTTTTCCTGCATGGAAATGGAATTGCGGTGCCCTACTTTACAAGCCAAAACTTTGCGGATATAATAGCATTATTATGGATATTTGCGTGCATTTTGCACTGCATCAATGAAAAAGAGGAATGCATATGGAATATACACAAGGTGTCCGGTTTGACAGCCTGAACCTGTCGCCGGAAATTATGCGGGCCATCGCCCAGCGGGGGATCGAGGTCTCCACCCCGGTCCAGGCGGGCTGCATCCCGCCCATGATGGACTGGCAGGACGTGATCGCCAAGGCGCCCACGGGAACGGGCAAGACCTTTGCCTACGGCATCCCCATCGTGGAGCACATCGACCCGGAGGACGAGAGCGTCCAGGCGGTGATCCTGGCGCCCACCCGGGAGCTGGCCATTCAGATCACCGGAGAGCTGCGGGACATCGCGGCCTTCAAGCCCGGTGTGCGCAGCGTCTGCCTGTACGGCGGCCAGCCCATCGGCCGCCAGATCGACAGCCTGAAAAAGCGTCCCCAGATCGTGGTGGCCACGCCGGGGCGTCTCAGCGACCACATGAAGCGCCGCACGGTCCGGGTGGAGACGGCACAGACGGTGGTGCTGGATGAGGCGGACCGGATGCTGGACATGGGCTTTATCCACGACGTGACCCGTCTGCTGGACCGGATGAACAAGCGGAAAAACCTGGGACTGTTTTCTGCCACCATCTCCCGGGAGGTCATGGACATCGCCTGGGTCTATCAGCGGGACGCGGCGGAGGTCACCGTCCGGGAGGACGAGCAGAACAAGCCGGACATCAAGCAGTTCCGCATGGAGGTGGCGCAGAACGAGAAGGCCACCGCCATTGCCCGCATCCTGGAGGAGACGGGCTTTGACCGCTGCATGGCCTTCTGCAACACCAAGGGCTCCACGGAGCGGATCACCAAGTTTTTGCAGATGGAGGGCATCGACGCCCAGTGCATCCACGGAGACATCCCCCAGAAGCGCCGGGAGCAGGTGATGGACCTGTTCCGTCAGGGCAAGCTGCGGGTGTTCGTCTCCACGGACGTGGCCGCCCGGGGCATCGACGTGGACGATGTGGACATCGTGTTCAACTGCGACGTGCCCGATGAAAACCAGGACTACGTCCACCGCATCGGCCGCACGGGCCGGGCCAAGCGCCAGGGCGTGGCGGTGACGTTCGTGTCGGACTATCCGGCCAAGATGCGCATCGACGATATCGCCCAGAAGACCCGCAATGAGATCACGCCGGTAAAATTCGGACCGGACGGAAAGCTCACCACGGTGGAATAAACGAACAATAAGACGGGCCAGGCAATTGCCTGGCCCGTCTTATTATTACTCTTCCAGGGGAAGCAGGTTCTTCTCGGTCTCGGGATCAAACAGATGCATCAGATCGCCCCGGAAGGTGAAGTGCACCTGGGTACCGTAGGCGATGCCGCCCTTGTGCTCGGCAGAGAGCTCCGTGGTGGGCACGCGCAGCACCACGTCCCGGCCGCCGGCATTGACGTGCAGGTGGATCTCACTGCCCATCATCTCGCTGACGTCCACGCTGCCGGTGAGGCAGTGAGCGCCGGCGGACTCGGCGAAGGAGATGTGCTCGGGCCGGATGCCGATGGTCACGGCCTTGGAGGGCACGCCCTTGGCCTTCAAGGCTGCCTGGGCCTCCGGAGACAGGTCCATGGTAGCATCCATGACCTTCACATAGTAGTGGTCGCCGTCCGCCACCAGCTGGCCGTCGAAGAAGTTCATCTGCGGCATGCCGATGAAGCCGGCCACGAAGATGTTGGCGGGGTGGTCAAACACCTGCTGAGGCGTGCCGATCTGCTGGATGAAGCCGTCCTTCATGATGACGATGCGGTCGCCCAGGGTCATGGCCTCGGTCTGGTCGTGGGTGACGTAGATGAAGGTGGTGTTGATGCGCTGGCGCAGCTTGATGATCTCCGCGCGCATCTGGTTGCGCAGCTTGGCGTCCAGGTTGGACAGCGGCTCGTCCATCAGGAACACCTGGGGATCACGGACGATGGCGCGGCCGATGGCCACGCGCTGGCGCTGGCCGCCGGACAGCGCCTTGGGCTTGCGGTCCAGGTACTGGGTGATGTCCAGAAT
>CABQCB010000138.1 GCA_902462475.1 uncultured Oscillibacter sp.
GGCGGGCAAGCGGGTCTGCGTACCCCTTTGCACCGCTCCGGGCATCATGGAGCTGCGGGAGATCTCCTCTCTCGCCGACCTGGCTCCCGGCGCCTACGGCATTTTGGAGCCGGACCCGGTCCGATGCGGCGCAGTGGACACGGACGAAGTGGATTTCGCCGTGCTCCCGTGCCTTTGCTGCAACCAGCTGGGCCACCGGCTGGGGCGGGGCGGCGGCTACTACGACCGCTTTCTCTCCCACTACCGGGGCGGCACGGTGCTGCTGTGCCGGGAGAAGCTGCTGCGCCAGGAGATCCCCCTGGAGCCCCACGACTATCCCGTTCCCTGGGTATTGACGGAGGTCTGCCTCTATGAGGACGGCATGCCGGAACGGCTTGGGTAATAGCTGCCATAAGGAGTTGCTGCTTGCCAAGCGAGGAAAAATCTCTTACAATATCCCTATGAAGATCGTTTCCGGCGAATCTCAAACTATGTAAGGAGGAGCTTCCAATGATTCAGCAAACCATGGACTTCATCTCCCAGTTCGACCCCGAGGTCGGCGCCTCCATCCGGGAGGAATTTGCCCGGCAGCGCCGCAATATCGAGCTGATCGCCTCTGAGAACATCGTCAGTCCCACCGTCATGCTGGCCATGGGCACATGCCTTACCAACAAGTACGCCGAGGGCTATCCCGGCAAGCGGTACTACGGCGGCTGCTACGCCGTAGACATCACCGAGGACATCGCCCGCAAGCGGGCCTGCCAGCTCTTCGGCTGCAACTTCGCCAACGTCCAGCCCCACTCCGGCGCCAATGCCAACCTGGCCGTGTTCTTCGCCCTGGCCCAGCCCGGCGACACCATTCTGGGCATGAATCTGGCCCACGGCGGCCACCTGAGCCACGGAAGCCCTGTGAACATCTCCGGCAAGTATTTCAATGTGGTGCCCTACGGCCTGGACGACGAGACGGAGACCATCGACTACGACAAGCTCCTGGAAACCGCCAAGGCCTGCCGCCCCAAGATCATCATCGCCGGTGCCAGCGCCTACCCCCGCATCATCGACTTTGCCCGCTTCCGCCAGGTGGCCGACGAGGTAGGTGCCTATCTGATGGTGGATATGGCCCACATCGCGGGTCTGGTGGCCGCCGGCGTCCATCCCTCCCCCATTCCCTACGCCCATGTGGTCACCTCCACCACCCACAAGACCCTGCGGGGCCCCCGGGGCGGACTGATCCTGTGCAACGACGAGGACATCTACAAGAAAATCAACTCCGCCGTGTTCCCCGGCACCCAGGGCGGTCCCCTGGAGCACATCATCGCCGCCAAGGCCGTGTGCTTCGGCGAGGCCCTCAAGCCGGAATTCAAGGCCTATGGGGAGCAGATCGTGAAAAACGCCGCTGTACTGGCCGATGAGCTCCAGAAGCAGGGCTTCCGCCTGGTCTCCGGCGGCACAGACAACCACCTGTGCCTGGTGGATACCCGCAACTTCCACATCACCGGCAAGGAGTTTGAGCACCGCCTGGACGAGGTCCAGATCACCGTCAACAAAAACGCCATCCCCAATGACCCGGAAAAGCCCTTCGTTACCAGCGGCATCCGGGTGGGCACCCCCGCCGTTACCTCCCGGGGCTTCAAGGAGCCGGAGATGGTGCGCATCGCCCAGTGGATGCGCGAAGTGGCCGAGGACTTCGATGGCTGCGCGGCCCGGGTCAAGGAAGAGGTCAACGACCTTTGTACCCGCTTCCCCATCTACGACTGAGTATCCGTCTGCTGAAAAACAAAATATCCAAAAAAGCCTCCGGCCAATGGTCGGAGGCTTTTTTCAAAGCTCAAAGCAGATGCTGCCTTTATTCTGTTTTGCCCGGTACAGCGCCGCGTCCGCCCGGTCCAGCAGCTGGGCCGGCGGCTCCTTTTTGCGGAACTCCGCCACGCCGATGCTGACGGACACCGCCTTGTGGGACTGGTTCACCTCCGTGCGGACAAAGCACTCCTGGATGGCCCGGCAGGCCGCATGTACCCGCTCCTGGTCGCAGCCGCAGAAAATGACGCAAAACTCGTCGCCGCCGAAGCGGAAGGGCACCATCTGCTCGCCGGAGAGGTCCAGCAGCACCTGCCCCAGGCTTTTGAGATACCGGTCTCCTTGACTGTGGCCGTAGGTGTCGTTGAGGTTTTTGAAATCGTCCATGTCCAGCATGGCCAGGAAAAAGCGCATCTCCTCCCGCTCTTCCTCCATCTGCTGGAACATCTGCCGAAGGGCCTGGCGGTTCCACACCCGGGTCAGCTGGTCTGTCATGGATTCCTCCTGATACCGCTGCCGCTCCCGCTCCAGGTGGATGGCCGCATCATTTTTTTCCTTTTCCGCCAGGAGCATCACGGTGCAGATGCCGTAAAAAATCAGCAGCAGCACCAGGGAAAGGCCAAAGTTCACCGTGGAATCCGCACTTTGCAGGACACTGGGTCTGGCCGGGTCCCAGAAGATGAACAGATCCGAAATGATCTTTTCCAAAAAGCAGGCCACCGCCACTCCACTGGTCAGCTTTCGGTCACCATAGATCACTGTCACCAGCATGGGGATGATGAACACCGCGAACACAGCGGGAAATACCGAGTGCATGGTATACACCACAAAGGCCATGGCCACCATCAAAAAGGAGACGGTATAGGCCTTCTTGCGATTGGTCATGCCGCTGTGCAGCGCCCGTCTGGCGCCCAGCCACAGCCCCCCATCGATCACCAGCGGTACCAGCACATACTTTGTAAAGTACACGCCCGCGCTGGCAAACTCCACCCGCAGCGCCCGCAGCGCAAAATACATGAACACTTCCGCCGCAACGGTAAAGACCATCAAAAACAGCATCAGCTGACACTGCATCTTCAGCCATTTTTCGTCGATCCGGCGGTATTCTTCCCGAATAGCCGCCTCCTGACTTTTATTTCCGAATCTTACATCCAACGGCTATCCACCTCTCTCCATCCAATATCTTCCATTATAGCAGAATTTTCTCTTTGTGTCACCAATGCTCCCCTCTTATTCCCCTTGCGCGTCGATTTTTTCCTTCAGCTCATTCAAATAGACCCATCGCTCCGTCTTTTCCTCCAGCTGCGCTTCCAGCTCCTGCTGGCGCGCCTGGATCTCCTGGAGCTTGACATAGTCGCTGCCGCACAGCGCCTGCTCCGCCTCGCACTGGCGGATGGCCTCCTCCAGCCGGGCAAGGTCAGAATCGATGGTCTCATACTCCCGCTGCTCCTTGAAGGAGAACTTCAGCTTCCGCTCCCGCCGCCGTTCCTGGGCAGGGCGGGGACGCGCAGCCTGGGGAGCGGCCTCCGCCTGCTCCTCCCGGCGCTTTTGCTGCCAGTCCGACCAGTTGCCCGTGTAGCGCAGCACCTGGCCGCCTCGCACCTCAAAAATGGAGTCCGCCAGCTTGTCCAGCAGGAAACGGTCATGGGACACCGTCACCACCGGGCCGGGGAAGCCCTGGAGGTAATCCTCCAGAATGGACAGCGTGGTCACATCCAGGTCATTGGTGGGCTCGTCCAGCAGCAGCACGTTGGGCGCCGCCATCAGCACGGAGAGCAGATACAGACGCCGCCGCTCACCGCCGGAAAGCCGCCCGATAGGCACCGACTGCAAGTCTCCCGGGAACAAAAACCGCTCCATCATCTGGTTGGCGGAGAACGTCCCCTCGTCGGTCTTCACCTCGTCGGCGATGTCGTGGATGAAATCGTACACCCGCTGATCAAGGTCCAGCTCCCGGCCCTCCTGGGAAAAGTGGCCGATCTTCACCGTGGCGCCGATGTCCACCGTACCGCTGTCCGGGGCCAGCTCCCCGGCGATCAGCCGCAGCAGCGTGGATTTGCCTGCGCCGTTGTGGCCCACGATGCCGATGCGGTCATCCCTCAGCAGATTATAGGAAAAGTGGTCGATCAAGGTCTTTCCTTCGTAGCCCTTGGTCACGTCCTTGAGCTCGATGATCTTGCGGCCCAGACGGCTGGAGGCCGCCGTCAGCTGCACGGAGGCATCCGTCTGGGGCGCCTCCTGATTCAGCAGGGCCTCATAGCGGTCGATCCGCTCCTTGGACTTGGTGGTGCGGGCCTTGCAGCCCCGCATGATCCACTCCCGCTCCACCCGCAGAATGGACTGGCGCTTGCGCTCGCTGGCCTCCGCCATCTCCATGCGCGCCGCCTTGAGTTCCAGATACTTTTCGTAGTTGGCCTCGTAGTGGTAGAGCTTGCCCCGGTCCAGCTCCGTGATGTGGTTGACCACCCGCTGGAGGAAATAGCGGTCATGGGTCACCATGACGAGACCGCCCCGGAACCGGCGCAGCCAGTCCTCCAGCCAGGTGACCATCTCGCTGTCTAAGTGGTTGGTGGGCTCGTCCAGCACCAGCACGTCCGCCGGATTCAAAAGGGCTGCCGCCAGGGCCACCCGCTTGCGCTGACCGCCGGAGAGCGTGCCCACCTTCTGGTCAAAATCCGGAATGCCCAGCAGGTTCAGCATCCGCTTGGCCTCGTATTCGTTCAGCTCCCGGAACTGGGCACCGTGATGGAGAAACACCTGCTCCAGCACAGTGGCCTCGTCCTCCATGGCCGGGTTCTGGGCCAGGAAGCTCACCTGCACGTTGGGATTTTTCGTCACGCTCCCTCCGTCCGGCTCCGCAAGGCCCGCCAGGACCTTCAAAAACGTGGACTTGCCGGTACCGTTGATGCCGATGACGCCGGTCTTGTCCCCCTCGTTCAGATAAAAGTTCACATCGTCCAGCAGCTGCCGGCTGCCGAAGTTGATGGAGAGATGTTCCGCGGATAACAGCATGGGGTTCCTCCTCTGATCGGATTGCATAGGTGGAAATATTTTATCACATTCCCGACAATTTTGCTATGCAAACTTCTGATGATGTGTTATTGTGGAGAAAGAAAGGGGGCACTCCCTTGGAGACCATCACCCGCATCATCCAGCCCCAGGAGGACGGCGCCACCGTCCGCCATATTCTGAAGGCCGGGCTGCACTTTTCCACCCACGCCGTAGCCCGGCTGACCCGGGCGGAAAACGGCATCTTGCTC
Source organism: uncultured Oscillibacter sp. (assembly GCA_902462475.1). The sequence goes on from CABQCB010000138.1 coordinate 5,037, forward strand.
AACGGCTGCCACGCCCGCACGGTGGACATCGTCCACACCGGGGACGTACTGACCGTGGAGACCGGCGACCACCGGCCCCCCAAGGTACTGCCCACGCCGGGCAACTGGCCCCTTCCCGTGGTGTGGGAGGACGGCCACCTGCTGGTGGTGAACAAGCCCGCCGGCATGACCGCCCACGCCTCCAACTTCCTGCCGGATACCCCCACCGTGGCTGGGGCCCTGGCCTACACCCGGGGCCGGGACTTCATCTTCCACTCCGTCAACCGGCTGGACAAGGGCACCACCGGCCTTATGGTGGTGGCCAAGAGCGGTTACGTCCACGATCTGCTGCGCCGCCAGCTCCATACGGA
>CABQCB010000139.1 GCA_902462475.1 uncultured Oscillibacter sp.
TCGGCGTACTTGGTGATGGCCAGCATCCACTGGCTCTTCTCCTTGCGGATGACCTCGCCGCCGCAGCGCTCGCACACGCCCTCCACCACTTCTTCGTTGGCCAGGACGATCTTGCAGCGGGTGCACCAGTTGACGGGCATGGACGCCTTGTAGGCAAGGCCCTTCTTGAACATCTGCAGGAAGATCCACTGGGTCCACTTGTAGTAGCTGGGATCGGTGGTGTTCACCTCACGGTCCCAGTCGAAGGAGTAGCCCAGCATGTGCAGCTGCTTGCGGAAGTTGGACACGTTGTCATGGGTCACCTTGGCCGGGTGGATGTGGTGCTGCACGGCATAGTTCTCCGTGGGCAGGCCGAAAGCGTCATAGCCGATGGGGAACAGGACATTGTAGCCCTCCATCCGCTTTTTCCGGCAGATGATATCCATAGCGGTAAAAGGACGGGCGTGGCCCACATGCAGGCCCTGACCGGAGGGATAGGGGAACTCGATGAGGCCGAAGAACTTCTCCCGGCTCTTGTCTCCGGTGACCGCGGTGAAGGGCTTTTCCTCCAGCCACTTTTGCTGCCATTTCTTTTCAATGGCGGTAAAATCGTACTTCATATACTCTCTCCTTCATATGAGTGAATCAACTAAAAAAACGCCCCTGACCCATCGGTCAGGGGCGTTGGAACGCGATACCACCCTGATTCGGCCGCCGGTCACCCGGCTGCCCTCAGCGTCCCCCGCGGGGGAACCGGCGGATAACGGCGCCTGCCGTCCCGCCCTACCGACCGGTTCAGGCGGGAAACTCCGGGACCAGTATACACGAACCTCCCCCACCGGCTCGCAGCAGCCGCCGGCTCTCTGAGGGCGGGAGAATTCGTCTTTCTTCCCATCAAAGTCATTAACATGCCTATTTTATGAGCGGGATCGTCTTTTGTCAAGGGCGGTTTTATACTTTGCTCAGTCCGCAGTCAGGATGCCGCCCAGGTCCATGGGCTTTCCGTCATGCCACAGCCGCTCCAGGCCATAGAATTCCCGGGCCTCCTGGGAAAATACATGCACCACCACGCAGCCGTAGTCCAGCAGCACCCAGGTGCCGTCCCGGTAGCCCTCCCGGCGCAGGGGATCCTCGCCGGCCTGCTCCTTCATGGCCTTTTCCACAGCGCCGCACAGGGCGTTGATCTGGGTGTTGGAGCTGCCGGAGGCGATGACAAAATAGTCCGCCAGGGTGGTCTGCTCCGTCACCTCGATGGCGCTGATCTCCTTGCCCTTCTTCTCATCCAATGCCTTCACGGCAATCACTGCAAGCTCTTTCGGTGTCATAGCACGCTTCCTTTCTGTATGGTGATGCTCACGCCGCCGGATCCATCACAACGAATCCGGGGTCCGTGGCGCCGGTATTGGGGTCCGTAGTGCCGGTGCCGGGGTCAGTGGTCCCCGTGCCGGGATCGGTGGTGCCGCTACCCGGGTCGGTGGTCCCTGTGCCGGGATCAGTGGTGCCGGTGCCCGGGTCCGTGGTCCCTGTACCGGGATCAGTGGTGCCGGTGCCCGGGTCTGTGGTCCCCGTGCCGGGATCGGTGGTACCGGTGCCCGGATCTGTTGTGCCCGGGTCCGTGGTTCCCGTACCGGGATCGGTGGTGCCGGTGCCCGGATCCGTGGTCCCCGTGCCGGGATCGGTCTCAATGGGCAATCCCGTCTCAGGATCCAGCACATTGCCGTTTTCATCCACCAGCGGCGTATCCTCCGCGGGTTCCTCCGTAACGGGCTTGGAGGGCTTCACCGGCGGCTGGGCCGCCTTGCTGTCCTCCACATGGCCGGTGGTGGAACTGACAGAGCCGTCAGAGTTGATGGACATGATGTCCAGATCGCTGAGGGTGCAGGGCTCCACGAAGGGGCTGAGCTTGGTGTTCACCAGCTCCAAAAGCTCCTCAGCGTTGGGTACCACGTAGGACTGATAGTTCTGATAGGTGCGGCTCCAGCAGGATTTGGGCGTGTTGGGCATGGTGACAAACTCCACGTTTTCCACCGTCAGCCCGCCCAGGATGGCCTGCTGACCGAACCAGCAGAGATTGGAAAAGCTCAGGTCGGTCTCCACGTTCTTCTCAAAGACCTTGGCAAACTGGTTGATCTTGGTGATGTTCTTCACCTGGAGCATCTGCTCCACCACAGCCTGCAAAAACGCCTGCTGGGTCTTGATGCGGCCCAGGTCGCCGTCAGGATAGCCGTACTTCATGTTGTTGTCGTGGCGGTAGCGCAGCACCTGCATGGCATCGTCACCGGAGAGCAGGCGATACCCCTTCTCCTGGTGGATGTGCAGGTCCTGATAGGGGTCGTCATAGTTCATGTCCCGGGGCACATCGAACCACACGCCGCCCATGGCGTCCACGATCTCGCCCACGGCTTCCCACTCCACCACGATCTGGTAGTCGGGCTCAAAGCCCACCAGCTGGCTGATCTCCTTGTAGAGGGCCTGGATGCCCTCATCCCCGCCGCCGCCATAGTTGTACACGGCGTTGATGCGCTTGATGTCGTAGGGGATGTTCACCATGGTGTCCCGGGGGATGGACATGACGGTGGCCTTCTGGTTGGTCACGTCATAGCTGGCCAGCAGCATGGTGTCCGTGTTGCCGCCGCCGCCGGTATCCCGGCCCAAGATGAGCACCGTATAGTAGTCCTCGCTCTTGCGCTCACCGCTGGACTTGGGACGCACGCCCTCGCCGTAGTCGATCTCCTCTTTTTCCGTCTCGGTGTCCTTGCCCGGCAGCTCCGGCCGGACGAACAGGCTCTGGCAGGCCACCACCACGATCAGCACCAGTGCCAGCACCACCGCCACGGCGATGAGGATCTTCTGCTGCCGGGTCAGACGGCTGGGCTTTTTCGGTTTTTTCTGCCGGGGCTCTTTCCCGCCCGCGATTCGCTTTCCATTCTCTTTTTCCAATGTCTTTCTATCCTTTCAATGCGTCCCGCGCCTCCAGCGTGGCCCGGTGCACAGGGTTTCCCATATCGGTCATTTCCTGGATGGTCATCTCCAGTCCCAAACACAGTCCCTCGTTCAGGTCTTTATAGCATACCTGCCGCAATTTGTCCACCCCCGGAAAATCCCGGGAGGGTTCGATATAATCTGCCAGATAGATGATTTTTTCCAGCAGCGTCATGCCGGCGTGGCCGGTGGTGTGCCACCAGATGGCGTTGTAGATCTCCTCGTCCACGCCGAACACGTCACGGGCCAGGGCGGCGCCGGTCTTGGAGTGGAGCAGCTTGAGCGACACCCGCTCCAGCTCGTCCAGCTGGATACCGTAGTGGTCGCACAGGGCCAGCTGCGCGTCCATGTCCAGCTTTTTGGTGCAGTCGTGGAGCAGGGCCGCCACCCGGGCCTTTTCCACATCGGCACCGTACCGCTCCGCCAGGCGGATGGCCTCCTGCTCCGTGCCCAGCACGTGGGGGATGCGCTTGTGCTTGAGGTAGCTCAGCGCCACCGGCCGCAGCTGGGAGATGGACAGGTTCTTCAGATCCGCGTTCGTGCCGTAGAGGCCCTGGCGAAGGATGTAGCCATACACGGCGGGGGGCAGCAGTGCCCCGCCCGTGCCCTCCGCCAGCTTTTGCCGCAGCTCCGTGGAGGATACGTCGATCACGCCGGGGATGGTCAGTGTGAAGATCCGGGCCTGGGGATAAGCCTTATAGAGGTAATCCCGCTGCACGGAAAAAAGCTCCTCCGTGTCCGCCTCCGTCCGGCCGAAGGCGGCGATGCCCGCAAGGGACAGTATCTTCTCCGGGGCGTGCCAGGCCTGGAGCGTCAAAAACATGTCCGTCCCCATCAAAAGCCACAGCTCATCGTCTGGATACCGCTCTTTCAGCGCCGCCAGCGTGTCGGAGGTATAGCTCTTTCCCGCGCGGGAAAGCTCCATGTCCAGTACCTCCACCTTGCCGTCCAGACCCATCTGCTCGGCGGCCAGGCGGGTCATCTCCAGCCGCTGAGCCGCGGTGGGGCTATGGTCGGGAAGATCCTTGTGGGGCGGAAGCCCCGCCGGGATCACCAGCAGCTTATCAAGCCGCAAAAGCTCAAACACGGCCCGCGCCGCCGTCACGTGTCCCAGGTGGGGCGGGTTGAACGTGCCGCCGTAAATACCGATTTTCATAATATGAATCCGTTCCTCTTTTCATGCAGGGCCCGGTACAGCGGCCGGGCGCCGGGCCTTACTGGGGCCGCTTTTTTGCCGCCTTTACCAGCTGGATGCGCTTTTCCTTGGGCTTGGAGTGGCTCTCCCGGTAAAGCACGAACTTGCTGCCGATCACCTGCACCACCTCGCTGCGGGTGGCCTTGGCCAGTTCCTCCGCCGCAAGCCGGGCATCGTAGTCGATATTGTTGTCCAGCACCCGGCCCTTGATGAGCTCCCGGGCCTCCAGGGCTTCGTCGGCCTGACGGATAAGGTTCTCCCCGATGCCGTCCTTGCCGACCTGCAAAATGGTGTCGATGCTGTTGGCCAGGCCTCTGAGCTGGGCCCGCTGTTTGCTTGTCAATTCCATAGCTTCTCCTACTGTCAGACGTTTATTTGTTCAAATAAGTTGCCAATTTTTCAGAAAAATCCCGCAGGGCCTTGCCCCGGTGGGAAATGGTGCTCTTCTCCTCCGCCGTCAGCTGGCCGAAGGTCTTGCCCTTCTCGGGCACCAGAAACACCGGATCGTAGCCAAAGCCTCCCTCTCCCATGGGAGCAAAGGCGATGGCGCCGTCGCACTGTCCCTCGGCCGTCAGCTCGTCGCCGTTGGGGAAGGCGCAGGCGATGGCACAGGTGAAGTGGGCCTTCCGGGTGGTCTGGCCCCGCATGGAGTTCAAAAGCAGCGTATAGCGGCCCTTGTCGTCCAGGCCTTCTCCGCCGTAGCGGGCGGAATACACGCCGGGGCCGCCGTTGAGGGCGTCCACGCACAATCCGGAGTCGTCGGCGATGGCGGGCAGGCCGGCGGCAGCGCAGATGGCCTTGGCCTTGAGCATGGCGTTTTCGGCGAAAGTGGTTCCCGTCTCCTCCACGTCCACGGTGATGCCCACATCCGCGGGGCTGACCACCTCCACGCCATACTGGCTCAAAATCGCGGCCATCTCCCGCAGCTTTCCGGGATTGTGGGTTGCAAGAATAAATTTCATGCGGCTTCCTCCTTTTCCTCCGTCTTATTGTACAGGATTCCCATAAGACCTGCGGCTACCGCTCAGCCCGGCACCAACATCTACAGGTCCTGTCACTTATTCTCCCAGGACTTTTTTCTGGATCTCCAGCAGCTGCCGGTTGCCCTTGGCGCAAAGCCGCACCAGCTCCTGCTGCTCTTCCAGGGTAAACGCCCGTCCTTCGCCGGTGCCCTGGAGCTCGATGATCTCCCCCAGCTCGTTCATCACGCAGTTGAGATC
>CABQCB010000140.1 GCA_902462475.1 uncultured Oscillibacter sp.
GCCACCTACGAGGAGTGGCTCATGAGCGCCGAGTACGTCATGGCCGGCGGCAACGAAAACGTCATCCTCTGCGAGCGGGGCATCCGCACCTTTGAGACCTACACCCGCAACACACTGGACCTGGCCTGCATCCCGGTGCTCCGGAAGCTGACCCACCTGCCCATCATCATCGACCCCAGCCACGCCACTGGCAAGAGCTGGCTGGTGGAGCCCCTGGCCATGGGCGCCGTGGCCACCGGCTGCGACGGTCTCCAGATCGAGGTCCACAACGACCCGGCCCACGCCCTGTGCGACGGTCCCCAGTCCCTGAGGCCCGAGGCCTTCGACGCCCTGGCCAAGAAGCTCTACAAGCTGCACGCTGCCGTCAAGGCCATGGAGGAATAAGGTATGAACGTTGGAATCGTGGGCCTGGGGCTCATCGGCGGCTCCATGGCCAAGAGCATCAAAGCCCGCACGGGCCACACCGTCTACGGCACGGATCTCAATGCCGAGACCATGACCATGGCCCGTATGTGCGGCGCCATCGACGCCCCGCTGACGGAGGAAAACCTGCCATCGTGCGATCTCATTTTGGTGGCCATCCGGCCCCAGGCCGCCATCGACTGGGTGAAGTCCCACGCCGCCGCCATCTCCAAGTCCGCCATCGTGGTGGATCTTTGCGGCGTCAAGCGCAGCGTGGTGGCGGCCATCGCCCCGATGGCGGAGCAGTATGGCTTTGCCTACATCGGCGGCCACCCCATGGCCGGCCGGGAGCGGGGCGGCTTCACCGCCGCCACGGACGACCTCTATGTGGGCGCCTCCATGATCCTCACGCCGGACAAGCGCACAGACATGCAGCTTCTGGAGACGCTGAAGGCCTTCTTCCTGGACGTGGGCTTCGCGGGGCTCACCTTCTCCACCCCGGAAGAGCATGACCGCATCATCGCCTTCACCTCTCAGCTGGCCCACATCGCCTCCAGCGCCTACGTCAAGTCGCCGGAGGCCCAGCGCCGCCGGGGCTTCTCCGCCGGTAGCTTCCAGGACATGACCCGGGTGGCCCGGCTGGACGAGGACATGTGGACAGAGCTGTTCCTGGCCGACGCCGACTACCTCACCGGTGAGCTGGAAGTTCTGGTGCAGCACCTGAACGAATATCTGGGCGCCCTGAAAAACCGCGACGCCGAACAGCTGCGCGCCCTGCTGCGGGATGGCCGGGAGAAAAAGGCCACCGCCGGCGGCAACTGAGTCCCCAAGCGCCCCGGCCCCTACACTATATAAAAGGAGTTTTCCCTATGTCCGACTCCATCCAAACCATCCCCGTCCGCACCAGCCCCGCCTATTCCGTACAGATCGGGCCGGGCCTGCTGGGCCGGTGCGGACCGCTGCTGGGGCAGGTGCTCGCCCCCTGCCGCATGGCGGTGGTCACCGACTCTGCGGTGGCGCCCCTCTACCTGGAGCGGGTCGTCCGCAGCCTCAGCGGCGCGGGCTTTGCCGTGGTCTCCTACGTGTTCCCTGCCGGAGAAGCCCATAAAAATATGGATACCCTGTCCGGCATCCTGGAATTTCTCGCCCGGGAGCATCTGACCCGCACGGACTGCGTGGCCGCTCTGGGCGGCGGCGTAGTGGGGGACATGGCGGGCTTTGCCGCCGCCGTGTACCTCAGGGGCATCCGCTATGTGCAGCTGCCCACCACCCTCCTTGCCGCCGTGGACTCCTCCGTGGGCGGCAAGACCGCCATCGACCTTGCCGCCGGAAAAAACCTGGCGGGCGCCTTTTTGCAGCCCGCCGCCGTGCTGTGCGACACGGACTGTCTCCAGTCCCTCCCTGCCGACGTGTTCGCCGACGGCGCCGCCGAGGCCATCAAGACCGGCGTCCTCTCCGATGAGTCCCTCTTCGCCCTCTTTGAGGACGGCACCCTCACCGCCGCTCCGGCGGAAGTCATCGCCCGGTGCGTTGCCTACAAGGCCGGCGTGGTGGAGCGGGACGAAACCGAGCAGGGGGAGCGGAAGCTACTAAACCTGGGCCACACCGTGGGCCACGCCATTGAAAAATGCAGCGGCTATACCATTCCCCACGGCCATGCCGTGGCGGCGGGCCTGGCCGTCATGGCCCGGGCAGCCGAGCATCTGGGATGGACGCAGGAGCCCATCGCCGGGCGCATCGCCGCGTGCCTCGCAAAAAACGATCTCCCCACCGGCACCGACTTTTCCGCCGCGGACCTGGCCCAGGCAGCCCTCAGCGACAAAAAGCGCGCAGGCGACACCATTACCGTGGTGGTGCCCCGGCGGATCGGCACCTGCCAGCTCCATAAGCTGCCGGTAGCGGAGCTGGAGCACCTCATCACCGCGGGACTGGAGGGATAAAATGGACATTCGCATCACACCGAAAAAGCTCTCCGGCACCGTGACGCCGCCGCCCAGCAAGTCCCAGGCCCACCGGCTGCTTATCGCCGCGGCACTGGGGTCCGGTGACAGTACCCTCTCAGGCCTTGCGGACTCCCAGGACATCCAGGCCACCCGCCGCTGCCTCTGTGCTCTGGGCGTCAGGATCGACGACCTGTCCCCCGGCACCGTCCAGGTCCACGGGCTGGGCAATGCCGCCGTGGAGGCGGGGCCCGCTCCCATCCTGGACTGCGGGGAGTCCGGCTCCACGCTGCGCTTCTTGATCCCCCTAGCCCTGCTGGTAAACGGAAGCGCCTGCTTCACCGGTCACGGGCGGCTCATGGAGCGGCCCATGGCCCCTTACGAGGATCTCTTCCGGGAAAAGGGCATCTTTTTTGAGAAAAAAGATGGTGTCCTCACAGTCCGGGGACAGCTGACGCCGGGAGAATACCGGCTGGCGGGCAACGTATCCAGCCAGTTCTTCACCGGGCTCCTCTTTGCTCTGCCCCTGCTGGACGGTGACTCCACCCTGGTGCCCACCACGCCTCTGGAGAGCCGGGACTATCTGGAAATGACCCGCAGCGTGCTGGAATTGGCCGGCGTAGAGAGCCGGTGGGAGGGCGACGTGCTCCACATCCCCGGCCGCCAGCGCTGCGCTCCCTTCGAGGCCGCCGTGGAGGCGGACTGGTCCCAGGCAGCCTTCTGGTACGCGGCCATCGCCCTGGGGTCCCAGCTGGAGCTGGAGGGGCTCAATGCCTTTTCCGTCCAGGGCGATATGGCCGTGGTGCCCCACTTCCTGCGCCTCACCCATCCTGGCGATCTGACCATCGACCTGGCCAACATCCCGGACCTGCTGCCGCCCCTGGCGGTCATGGCGGCGGTCCGCTCCGGCACCACCCGCTTTGTCAACGCCGCACGGCTGCGGATGAAAGAGAGCGACCGGCTCTCTACTGTCTGCGCCATGCTGACAGCCCTGGGCGGCCGCTGCCAGGAGGGGCCCGACAGCCTCACCGTCACCGGCGGGACCCTCACCGGCGGCACGGTGGACAGCGCGGGGGACCACCGCATCGCCATGGCGGCGGCCATTGCCGCCACCGGCTGCACGGGTCCGGTGACCCTTCTGGGCGCGGAATGCGTCAAAAAATCCTACCCGGATTTCTGGGAGGTCTATCAGTCCCTGGGAGGTGAAGTCCATGTCCTCTGAATTCGGAAAGCTCATCAAAATCAGCGTGTTCGGCCAGTCCCACGGCAAGGCCATCGGCGTGGTGGTGGACGGCCTGCCCGCCGGAGAGGCTGTGGACACCGAAGCGCTGCAGGCCTTTTTGAACCGCCGCAAGGGCGGCGGCAGCCCCCTCTCCACCGCCCGCAAGGAGGGGGACGTGCCCGTATTCCTGTCAGGTCTGGAAAACGGCAAGACCTGCGGCGCGCCGCTGTGCGCCGTCATTGAAAATGCCGACCAGCACTCCTCCGATTACGCCGGACTGACCGACACCCCCCGTCCCGGCCACGCGGACTTTACCGCCGCCGTCAAATGGGGCGGCGCGGCGGACATGCGGGGCGGCGGCCACTTCTCCGGCCGGCTGACAGCGCCGCTGTGCATCGCCGGCGGCATTGCCAAACAGATCCTCTCCCGCCGGGGCATCCACATAGGCGCCCATCTTTCTTCCGTGGGCACGGAGCGAGACGAGCATTTCCCCCTGCATCCCACGGCGGACCTTTTTGACACCGTGGCCGCCAAGCCCTTCCCCGTCCTCTCCGACGAGGCGGGTGCGCGGATGCAGGAGGCCATTCTGGCCGCCCGCGCCGGCGGCGACTCTCTGGGCGGCATCGTGGAGTGCGCCGCCATCGGCCTTCCCGCCGGACTGGGAGACCCCATGTTCGACGGGATGGAGAGCCGCCTGGCCGCGGCACTCTTCGGCATCCCCGCCGTCAAGGGGGTGGAGTTCGGTGCGGGGTTTGACGCCGCCCGCTCCTGCGGGTCGGAAAACAACGACGCCTTTGAGATTGACCGCGGCGCCGTGGTCACCAAGACCAACCACGCCGGCGGCATCCTGGGAGGCATCACCACCGGCATGCCCCTTGTGCTGCGGGCGGCCTTCAAGCCCACGCCGTCCATTGCCAAGCCCCAGCAGACCGTATCCCTTTCCGTTATGGAAAATACCCAGCTTCAGATCCGGGGCCGCCACGACCCCTGTATCGCCCACCGGGCTGTCCCTGTTGTAGAGGCGGTCACCGCCGCCGTGCTGTTAGACTTACTGTTGGAGGGAAATCATGGAACTTTCTGAAATTCGCGAAAAGATCGACACTGTGGATGAACAGCTGCTGGCGCTGTTCTTGCAGCGCATGGAGCTGTCCGAAGCCGTCGCCGCCTATAAAAATGAGCACCACCAGCCCATTTTGAACAAGCAGCGGGAGCGGGAGATCCTCTCCAAGGTCACGGAGCAGTCCGGCGACAAGGAGCGCTACGCCTACCACCTGTTCTCCACGCTGCTGGAGCTGTCCCGCTCCCGGCAGGCGGAGCTCATCTCCGCCCCCACCCGGGTGGCCGCCCAGGTGAAGGCCTCCCTGGCCGCCGGCAGTGAGGTGTTCCCCCAGACGGGGCTGGTGGCCTGCCAGGGCGTGGAGGGCGCCAATTCCCAGGTAGCCTGTGACCGTCTGCTGCCCCGGGGCAACATCGTCTACGTCAAGAGCTTTGAGGCGGTGTTCTCCGCCGTGGAGTCCGGCCTGTGCCGTTTCGGCGTGGTGCCCATTGAAAACAGCTCCAACGGCTCCGTCCGCGCCATCTACGATCTGATCCAGCGCAAGAAGTTCTCCATCGTCCGCTCCACCCGCCTTTGCATCCGCCACGAGCTGTTGGCCCTGCCCGGCGTAAAGATGGACGACATCACGGAAATTTACTCCCACGAGCAGGCCATCGGCCAGTGCAGCAAGTTCCTGGGCAGCCTGAACGGCGTGCGGGTCATCCCCTGCGACAACACCGCTGCCGCGGCCAAAATGGTGGCCGAGAGCGGCAG
>CABQCB010000141.1 GCA_902462475.1 uncultured Oscillibacter sp.
CCGTGTGCGCGCCCTTTTTTGGATTCCATAGCGGGGAAAGCTGTGTTATACTGCGGGAAAGGAAGTGAACGGCATGGAATTGTACCGGGTGCTGCTGGTGGACGACGAGGAGGACATCCGGGTGGGCATCAGCCAGAAAATGGACTGGGCGGGCCTGGGCTTCACCCTGGTGGGCCAGGCGGAAAACGGACGGGACGCCCTGGAGCTGGCGGAGTCCTTGAAGCCGGACGTGGTGCTCACGGATATCAAAATGCCCTTTATGGACGGACTGGAGCTTTGCAGCATCCTGACGGTGCGGCTGCCCGCGTCCAAATTCGTGGTGTTTTCCGGCTTTGACGACTTTGAGTACGCCAAGCAGGCCATTCAGATGAACGTGTCGGAGTATATTTTGAAGCCCATCAACGCCGCGGAGCTGGCGGGCGTGCTGGAAAAGCTCCACGCCCAGCTGGATGCGGAGCGAGCGGAGCGGCGCAACGCCGAACAGCTGCGCCGCCGGTATGAGGAGAGCCTGCCGGTGCTGCGGGGCCTGTTCTTCACCCGTCTGCTGGACGGCCGCATCAACCGGGAGCGGATGGTGGAGCTGGCGGAGCGCTACGACGTGGACCTGGGCGGCGGCGCCTTCGCCGCGGCCATCGTGCATATCGACAGCGCCGGGCCCCAGGGAGAGCTGGTGACCTTATCGGTCCAGCAGCTGTTTGAGGAGAATTTGTCCCTGGAGGGCGGCCGCTTTCAGACGTTTTTGTATAACGACTCCGTGGCGCTGCTGGCGGCCATGGACGCCCGGCGGGATATTTACGCCCTGCTGGACGCGGTGAACCGGGTGTGCGCCCTGTCGGAGAGCTACCTGGGCCGGCGGCTGACGGTGGGCGTGGGCGCGCCTGTGGCGGCGCCGGAGGAGCTGTCCCAGTCCGCGGCCGGTGCCCGCAGCGCCCTGGAGTACCGGGGACTGGTGGGCCGGGGCCGGGCCATCTACATCGGAGACCTGGAGCCGGACGCCAGCCGCCGTCTGGAGTTTATGGAAAGCGACGAGGAGGCCCTCAGCTCGGCGGTGAAGCTGGGCGGCGAGGAGGAGATCCGGGCCCAGGTGGAGTATCTCACAGAGCGGGTGCGGGCCTCGGGCCTGGCCATGTCCCAGTGCCAGCTGTTCTTTTTGGAGCTTTTGATGTGCCTGCTGCGTCTGACCCGGGGCGCCGGGCTGGAGGTGGAGAAGGTGTTCGGCACGGGCTTTACCGGCGCCGTGCAGGCCGCCGATTTCACCGATCCCGAGCAGATGGGCCGCTGGTGCCTGGACCGGTGTTTGACGATCCAGACCCTCATCCGCCGCCAGCGGACGGACACTGCCGGGCAGATGGTGGAGCGGGCCCGGGCCTATATCGACGCCCACTACGGCGAAAGCGACCTTTCCGTGGAGCGGCTTTGCCAGCACCTGCACCTGTCCGCGGCCTACTTCTCCACCCTCTTCAAGCGGGAGGTGGGCATGAGCTTCATCGCCTATTTGACGGTGGTGCGCATGGAGGCGGCCAAGCGGGCCCTGCGGGACACGGAGGAGAAGACCTACCTCATCGCCCGCCGCTGCGGGTATGACGACCCCAATTACTTCAGCTATGTCTTTAAGCGCCACTTCGGCGTCACGCCCACCAAGTACCGCGCCGGGGAAGGCGGGACGTGAATCTTTGAGGAAAGGGAGGTGATGGCATGGGACGCGTAAGGGAGGCAGTCCGGAGCCGGTGGCAGGGACTCTACCGCCGCAGCAGCATCCAGATGATCCTGTCGCTGTCTTTCACCGCCGTGGCTGTGGTGGGCATGGTGTTCATGGGACTGACCTTGTTTTTGCGCTTTTCCTATACCACCAACGCCCAGCAGGCGGAAAACAGCCAGCAGCTCCTCTCCCAGGTGAACTGGAACCTGGATGCGTACCTCCGGGGCATGATGCGCATTTCGGACACCGCCTACTATAACGTCATCAAGAACATCGACCTGGACGAGGACAGCCTGACCCCGGCACTGGAGCTGCTCTACGCCAGCAACCGGGACTCCATCGTCTCCGTGGCCGTGTTCTCCGAGGACGGGGAGCTGATCTCCGCCACGCCTCTGCGCACGCTGAAAAACAGCGTCTCCCCCCAGCGGGAGGACTGGTTTGTCCAGGCCATGGACAAGATCGAAAACCTGCATTTTTCCACGCCCCATGTGCAAAACCTCTGGGCGGACGTGGACGAGCGCTACCGGTGGGTGGTATCCCTGAGCCGGTACGTGGAGCTCTCCCGGGGCGGCGGCATCGAAGGCGGTGTGCTGCTGCTGGACATGAGCTTTGACGGCATCGAGCAGATCTGCAAGGACGTGGAGCTGGACGACGGGGGCTACCTCTATCTCATCGACGACAGCGGCGAGATCATCTACCACCCCCGCCAGCAGCTCATCTACGCGGGGCTCCAGCAGGAGAACAACCTGGCCGCCGCCGGCTATACCGACGGCAGCCACGAAGAGCAGTTCCAGGGCCAGAGCCGGCAGGTGACGGTCAAGACCGTGGGCTACACGGGCTGGAAGCTGGTGGCCGTGGTGCCCCGGGAGAGCCTTTGGAGCAATTACAGCCAGCTGGTGCTGTTTTTCCTGTTCGTGGTGCTGTTTTCCATCTTCTTGCTGGTGTTCGTGAACCTGCGGCTCTCCGAGTGGATCACGGCGCCGGTGAAGAAGCTGGACCGGGCGATCAAGGACCTGGAGGCCCGGCGGGACGATGTGGATTTCGACGTGGGCGGCCCCACGGAGGTGGAGCATCTGAGCCACTCCATCCGCTCCATGGTCTCCACCATGGACCACCTGATGGAGGATATCATCCAGCAGGAGGAGCAAAAGCGCCGCAGTGAGCTGGACGTGCTCCAGGCCCAGATCAACCCCCACTTCCTCTACAACACGCTGGACAGCGTGGTGTGGATGACGGAAAACGGCCGCACCCAGGAGGCGGTGGTCATGCTCACCTCCCTGGCCCGCTTTTTCCGCATCTCCCTGAGCCGGGGCAGCAACGTCATTCCCATTGCCGACGAGCTGGAGCACGCCCGGCACTACCTCACCATCCAGAAAATGCGCTATAAGAACAAGTTCAGTGCCGCCGTCACCGCCGAGGACGGGGTGGAATCCCTCTATACCATCAAGCTCATCGTCCAGCCGGTGCTGGAAAATGCCATCTACCACGGCATGGCCTATGCCGACGGGGACGGCGAGATCACCGTCCGGGCCTTCCGGGAGGGCGGGGACGTGTGCATCGAGGTGACGGACAACGGCCCCGGCATGCCGGAGGAAGTGGTGCGCCGGCTGCTGGAGGGCGACGGACCCAATCCCGGCGCCAAGGGCTCGGGCATCGGCTTTCGCAATGTGCACCAGCGGCTGCGCCTGACCTTCGGCGAGCCCTACGGATTGACGATCTTCAGCGAGCCGGACGACGGCACCACCGTGCGCATCCGCCTGCCTGCCCTGGACGAGGAGGCGGCGCGCCGCTATCGGAAGGAGGAGAGGCAGTGAAGCGCAAAGTCATGCTGCAGCTGGTGGTGCCGCTGCTGGGACTGTGCGTGCTGTTTTTGCTGCTGGCCATGGAGCCGGAGCAAAGCCGCAAGGGCACGGAGCTGGTGGAGGTATCCGTGGTGCTGCGCCAGACGGACACGGCCCTGTGGTCCACGGCCCGGCAGGGCATGGAGCAGGCGGCGGCGGATCTGGGCGCTGAGCTGCGCATTTTGACGCCGGAGACCGCCGGCAGCGCCCAGGATCAGGCGGACCTTCTGCAGCGGGAGGTGGACGGCGGCGCCGGCGCGGTGGTGCTGGTGCCGGCGGATACCGGTGTGCTGGGGGACGTGGTCCGGGATCTGAGCGCCAAGGTGCCGGTGGTGACCATGGAGACGGATATGACGGACTGGGGCGCCTGCGCCTTTGTGGGCATGGACAATGCCGCCGTAGGCCGCGCCCTGGGCCAGGCGGCCCTCAATGGCGCCGCTGCCGCGGAGACGGTGCTGCTCATCGATCCCGTGAGCGGGCAAAACGGCGTGGATGTGCGGCTGGAGGCCGCCGCCCGGGAGCTGGAGGCGGCGGGCCGGGTGGTGCGCACCTGCGACGTCGGGCCGGATGAGAGCCTGGACGAGGTGCTGGCCCAGGCTGTGGAACGGGAGCAGCCGGCGCTGCTGCTGGCCTTTGACGCCGGCACGCTGGAGCAGGCGGCCGCCGTCATGGAGCGGCTGGCAAAGCCCCCCCTGCTCTACGGCGTGGGAGCCACCAACACCATCGCCTATGCTCTGGAGCAGGGCTGGATCACCGCCATCGCCGCCCAGAACGAGTTTGCCGCCGGATACCTGGCGGTGGAGGCCGCCGTGGAGGCGTCCCGCAAGGTGCCCCGGACGGCGGTGGAACCTATGGAGTTTTCCATCGTCCGCAAGGAGAACATGTACGACCCGGCCAACCAGAAGCTGCTGTTCCCGGTGACCCGGTGAAGGAGGTGTGCCACATGAAGCGGATGCGATGCATGACGGCGGCGCTGCTGGCGGCGCTGCTGGTCCTTCTGCCCGGCTGCGGCCATCGGGCGGCCACGCCCACCGTGCGGGTAGGCGTGGCGGTGTATGACCAGACGGATACGTTCATCTCCACCATCACCCAGCACTTGGAGCAGCTGTTTCAGGAGCAGGAGCAGCGCCTGGGGGTGAAGATCAATGTGTCGGTGGCGGACGGCCGCAGCAGCCAGAGCGTGCAGAACGAGCAGGTGGACCGGTTTTTGGACCTGGGCTGCGACGTGATCTGCGTGAACATCGTGGACCGGACGGCGGCCGCCGTCATTGTGGACAAGGCCAGGGCAGCGGATGTGCCGGTGATCTTTTTCAACCGCGAGCCGGTGGAGGAGGACCTGCTTCGCTGGGAGGGGGCGTACTATGTAGGCTCCCCCGGCGCCGAGGCGGGCCGGCTCCAGGGCATGCTGGTGGTGGACGCCTGGCGCGCGGACTCTGCCGCGCTGGACCGCAGCGGCGACGGCATCCTGCAATATGTCATGCTGGAGGGGGAGCCGGGCCACCAGGACGCCCTGCTGCGCACGGAATACAGCATCCAGACCCTGGTCACCGGCGGCATCCAGGTGGAAAAGCTGGAAAGCGCCGCCGCCAACTGGCAGCGCAGCCAGGCGGCCGAGCGGATGCGCCAGTGGCTCCAGACGGTGGAAAAGCCCATTGAGGCGGTGTTTGCCAACAACGACGACATGGCCCTGGGGGCCATCGACGCATGCCTGGAGGCAGGGCTTTCCACAGAGGAGCTGCCCTTTATCGTGGGGGTGGACGCCACGCCGC
>CABQCB010000142.1 GCA_902462475.1 uncultured Oscillibacter sp.
CCCCTTTTGGTCCATTTTACCCGGGAAGCGGAACGTATGTAAAGCCGTTCCCGGAAAAAAGAAAAAAATTTTCAAAAAAAAGAGGAAATTTCGGAAGGAGCGGGTATATAATAAGTGTTCCGGCCAAAACAGGGCGTCTATTTCCGTATGATGTCCCGCAAAACCGGCAAAACTGACCGAAAGGAGGAGCGTTCCGTGGCATTTCCCCAGAATTTTCTGGACGAGCTCATCGCCCGCAGCGACATCGTGGACGTGGTGGGCAGCTACGTGCAGCTGACGCGGAAGGGCTCCAATCTCTTCGGCCTGTGCCCGTTTCACAGCGAAAAGACCGGCTCTTTCTCCGTCTCGCCCGACAAGCAGATTTACTACTGCTTCGGCTGCAAACGGGGCGGCGGCGTGGTGAACTTCATCATGGAGGAGGAGAACCTCTCCTTCCCCGACGCGGTGCGGTTTCTTGCCAAGCGCGCCGGCATGGAAGTGCCGGAGGAGGACGGTGACCGGGAAGCCGGCCGCCGCCGGCAGCGGCTGCTGGATCTGAACCGGGACGCCGCCCGGTTTTACTACCAGACGCTCCAGGGTCCCCAGGGCGAGGGCGTCCGGGCCTATCTTCAAAAGCGGCGCATCACCCGCGCCACCGCCGTGAAATTCGGCATGGGCGCATCGCCGGACGCCTGGGACGCGCTGCTGCTGGCCATGACCAAAAAGGGCTACACCAAGTCCGAGCTGCTGGAGGCCGGACTGGTGGTGCAGAACAAAAACGGCGGCCTTTACGACAAGTTCCGCAACCGGCTCATGCTGCCTGTCATCGACACCCGGGGTGACGTGGTGGCCTTCGGCAGCCGGGTACTAGACAAGTCCGAGCCCAAGTATATGAACTCCTCGGAAACGCCGGTATACAGCAAGCGCCGGGTACTCTACGGGCTGAATCTGGCCAAAAAGACCAAGCGGCCCAACATCATCCTCTGCGAGGGCAACCTGGACATCGTCACGCTGCACCAGGCGGGCTTTGACAATGCCGTGGCCTCCATGGGTACGGCGCTGACTGTGGAGCAGACCCGGCTTCTCTCCCGGTTCACCAAGGAACTGGTGCTCTGCTACGACAACGACAACGCCGGCAAGATCGCCACGGAGCGGGCCTTGCAGATCCTCAACAACTCCGAGTTCACCGTCCGGGTGCTTCAGCTTCCCCGCCGTCTGGTGGATGGGGAATATGTCAAGCAGGACGCGGACGACTTCATCAAGTTCCAGGGGGCGGACGCCTTTGAGCGGCTGCTCACCGGCAGCGAAAACGGCACGGAGTTCCGCATGGCCCAGATTGCGGGCAAGTACGACCTGGGAGACGATCAGTCCCGGGTGGCCTACTGTGAGGAGGTCAGCCGTCTGCTGGCCACGCTCACCAATCCCGTGGAGCGGGAGATCTATACTGTCCGGGCCGCGGAGTGCGCCAAGATCACACCGGACGCCATGAAGCTGCAGGTCCAGCACGCTTTCCGGCGCCGGCAGTCCCAGGAAAACCGGGCCGCTCTGCGCAAGGAGCTCAATCCCGCCGCGCAGCTTCAGCCCAAGGAGCGCACCTTTCGCTATGAAAATCTGCGCTCCGCCCGGGCCGAGGAGGGCATCCTCCGGCTTTTGGTGCTGGATGCAGCGCTCTTCGGAGACCAGCCTCCCCTTAAACAGCAGGAATTTTCCTCGCCGCTTCTGGGCAAGGCGTTTTTCCTTCTGTGGCAGGCACGGGCCGACGGCCGTCCCGTTTCCGTGGCAGCCCTGGCCGGTCAGCTGGACCAGGAGGAAATGAATCACATCACTGCCGTCTGTCAGCAGCCCGAGTCCGTGCACAACGCCCGGCAGGCACTGGCAGATTACATAAACGTCGTAAAGACGGAAGCAGAAAAGCGCGCCGGCAACGCCGTGGACCCCCTGCTGGCGGCAACAGAAAAATACAAGAACAAAAAGGGTACTGGAGGAAAGCAGCATGGCTAAGGATTTGGAGAATATGACCCCCGCGGAGCTCAAAGCACAAGCGGACGCGATTTTGGCGGCTGCCGCGGCGCAGGAGGCTCCGGCTGCGAAGCCTGCCAGAAAGTCGGGCAAGAAAAAGCAGGAGGCCCAGGAGCCTCCCCGCGTTTTGACGGATGAAGAGGCGAAAAAGGCCGGCATCGTCCGGCTGGACGATAAGCAGGTGGCGGCCCTTCCCGCCGCCAGCTGGCTCATGGGCAACGAGAAGCTCCGCGAGCTGCTGGCCAAGGGCAAAAAGAAGGGCAAGCTGGACTCTTCCGAGCTGATGGAGGCTGTGGACGACCTCAACCTGGAAGGCGACCAGATGGACCAGCTCTATGACTCTCTGGAGGCGCTGAACATCGACATCAGCACGGACGACGATCTGCTGCCGGACCTGCCTGACGACGAGCCCGCAGCCGAGGAGATCGCCGACGTGGAAGAAGAGGAGTTGGTGGACCCCAACACGCTGGTCAACAACTTCTCCATCGATGATCCCGTCCGCATGTACCTCAAGGAGATCGGCAAGGTGCCCCTGCTCTCCCCCGATGAGGAGATCAACCTGGCCCAGGCCATGTCCGCCGGCAACGAGGCCTCCCGCCGTCTTGCGGAGGTGGACGCCCAGCGGGAAGCCGGTGAGCCGGTGACCGCCAGTATCGACGACATCGTGGCCTGGAACAAGGACTACAAGCGGGGCGAGGCCGCCAAGCAGAAGCTGGCCGAGGCCAACCTGCGTCTGGTGGTGTCCATCGCCAAGCGCTACGTAGGCCGGGGCATGCTGTTCCTGGATCTGATCCAGGAGGGCAACCTGGGTCTCATTAAGGCCGTGGAGAAGTTCGACTACACCAAGGGCTACAAGTTCTCCACCTACGCCACCTGGTGGATCCGGCAGGCCATCACCCGCGCCATCGCCGACCAGGCCCGCACCATCCGCATCCCCGTCCACATGGTGGAGACCATCAACAAGGTCATCCGGGTCAGCCGTCAGCTCCTCCAGGAGCTGGGCCATGATCCCACGCCCAATGAGATCTCCGCCGAGATGGGCATGCCCGTGGAGAAGGTCCGGGAGATTTTGAAGATCGCCCAGGAGCCCGTCTCCCTGGAGACCCCCATCGGTGAGGAAGAGGACAGCCATCTGGGCGACTTCATCCCCGACGAGGGAGCCAGCGAGCCCAGCGAGGCCGCCTCCTTCACGCTGCTCAAAGAGCAGCTGATGGACGTGCTGTCCACCCTGACGCCCAGGGAGGAAAAGGTACTCAAGCTGCGCTTCGGCATCGAGGACGGCCGCACCCGCACGCTGGAGGAAGTGGGCAAGGAGTTCAACGTCACCCGCGAGCGCATCCGTCAGATCGAGGCCAAGGCCCTGCGCAAGCTGCGCCATCCCAGCCGCAGCAAGAAACTCAAGGATTTCCTGAACTGAGCAAGGCGCTGGTATTTCAGCGGTTCCCCGGCGCAGCTTGCCGGGGTCCCCGCGGGAGCCCAGCGAAGCGGGTCCCGTGGGGAGAGCCGGAGCGACGGAATGCACAAGCACATGCCGCAGGCGTGTGCGCGGGATATGAAGTCCGCGACGGCGACGCGCCATCCCAGCCGCAGCAAGAAACTCAAGGATTTCCTGAACTGAGCTGGCCCGCTTTTTTAGAATCTTTCCGCGCCGTCAGGCCCTTTCGCCTGGCGGCGCGCACTCTACATAGAGCATCGCAACACATCATGCCGCACCACGGCTGAGGAGGTACATCATGCTGACAAAAGAAGAACTGCTGACGCTGCTGCATCAGGAGGTAGTCCCCGCCCTGGGCTGTACGGAGCCGGTGTGCGTGGCCCTGGCCGCGGCCGACGCCAGCGCCGCCATTGGGGGCCAGATCCGCAGCATCTGCGTGGAAGTCAACCCCGGCATTTACAAAAATGGTATGAGCGTGGGCATCCCGGGCTTTCCCCGGGTGGGCCTCAAATATGCCGCCGCTCTGGGTGCCCTGCTGCGAAATCCGGAAAAAAAGCTCCAGCTTTTGGAGGATCTGAACGAGGACATCACCGCCCGGGCCATCGCCCTGGTGGAGAGCGGTCAGGTCAGCGTCTCCATCAAGCGCGATGAAGCCCGCCTCTACGCTCACGCGGAGGTGGTGACCGCCGGCGGCTGCGGCACCAGCGACATCCGTGGCACCCACTCCAACATCATCCGCACCTGCCGCAACGGGGAAACGCTCAAGGAAACACCGTACAGCGACGCCGGTGACGATGTGCTCCATGCCCATTTGAAGGGCATGACCGTGGCCGGATTGCGGGCCCTGGTGGACCAGTGCTCTGCCGAGGAGCTCTCTTTCATGCTGGAGGGCGCCCAGATGAACGAACAGCTGGCAGACTACGGCCTCACACACCCCATGGGCATCGGTCTTACATCCGCCCTGCAAAAAGCGGACGTGCTGGGCGACGGCCTGGCCGCCCGGGCCATGCTGCGGGTAGCCAGCAGCGCTGAGGGCCGCATGAGCGGCTGCCCCTACGCCGTTATGAGCAGCGCCGGCAGCGGCAACCACGGCATCACCGCCATCATCCCGGTGGTGGAGACGGCGCGCCACCTGGGCTCCTCCACAGAGCAGCTGGAGCGCGCCCTGGCCCTGAGCCACATTCTGAACGTCTACATCAAGCTCTTCACCGGCAAGCTCTCCGCCACCTGCGGCTGCGGTGTCTCCGCCGCCACGGCGGCGGCCGTGGCCATGGTATACCTGATGGGCGGCAGCGATGCCCAGATGGGCCACGCCGTCACCAATATGAGCGGCAACCTTACCGGCATGATCTGCGACGGCGGCAAGATCGGCTGCGCGCTGAAGCTGGCCACCGCCACCAACGCGGCCATTATGTGCGCACACCTGGCCATGTCGGACGTGGTGCTGGACGCCGCCGACGGCATCTGCGGCAAAACGCCGGAGGAATCCATCCGCAACATGGGCCGGGTCAGCACCCCCGGCATGGTCCCCACGGACGGCACCATCCTGGAGATCATGATGGAAAAGGACAGCCAGTCCTGACCTAAGCAAAAAAAGGAAGCGGAGCCTAGCGGCTCCGCTTCCTTTTTTACTGCTCCAGCCAGCTCAAAAGCCGTCCGGCCTCCAACGCTGCCTGGGCCCGCACGCCCTCAAAGTCCACATAGGGATTGTAGACCGCCTCCAGGGCATCATGGGACGCCTTGGCGGCTTTCAGTGCGGCCACGCCCTCGTCCCGCAGCAGCGCCGTCAGCCGGGACTCCAGCCGCTGGCGCCCTTTTTCCACCGGCTCGGCCAGGGTAT
>CABQCB010000143.1 GCA_902462475.1 uncultured Oscillibacter sp.
CTCGCCGATGGGCTTCATGGCGGGATGGAGAGAGCAAAATTTTATTCCCCACCATGAAGCCCATCGGCGAGGGCAAGAAGGCGGAAAAGACCGCCCCTGCCGCGGCAGCGGCCCCTGTGGAGAAGATCGACTTTTCCAAGGTGGAGATCGAGCCGCTGTTCCAGGAGTTCGTGGACTTTGAGACCTTTGCCAAGTCCGATTTCCGGGCGGTGAAGGTGAAAGCCTGCGAGGCCGTGAAGAAGAGCAAGAAGCTCTTGAAGTTCGTTCTGGACGACGGCAGCGGCACCGACCGTGTGATCCTCAGCGGCATCCATGATACCTACGAGCCGGAGGAGCTGGTGGGCAAGACCCTCATCGCCATCACCAACCTGCCTCCCCGGAAGATGATGGGTATCGACTCCTGCGGTATGATCATCTCCGCCATCCATCACGAAGAGGGCGTGGAGAAGCTCCACTGCCTGATGGTGGACGACCATATCCCCGCCGGCGCCAAGCTCTATTGAGCGAAGGACGCCATTGTACGGAACGTAAATAGAAAAATCCCCTGTGCTTGGGCACGGGGGATTTTTTCGTTGTCAGCGCCGAGGGAATCAGGTATACTGAATCAAACCGGCACAAGCCGCCGATTCCGGCGGCTGGTGCAATCGAGACCACAGGCAGGTGAACCGTATGGACCAGCAGAACGAAACCAAGATCATCCACACCACGGGCCGCAACAACTGCGGCGGCCGGTGCATTATCCATGCCCATGTCAAAAACGGGCAGATCGAAAAACTCACCACGGACACGCCCCAGGCGGCGGGGGACGACGTGCCCCTTTGCGCCTGCGTCCGGGGCTTGAACTACCACAAGACCTTTCTGGGCCCCGACCGGCTCCGCTACCCCATGAAGCGGGTGGGCCAGCGGGGCGAGGGGAAATTCCAGCGCATCAGCTGGGAGGAGGCCACGGACCTGATCGCCCGGGAGTGGGTGCGCATTCGGGACACCTACGGCCCCGGCTCCCGCTATGTCAACTACGCCACCGGCATCAGCGCCGCCATCAGCGGCAGCAGCCTGGCCAAGCGCCTTTTGAAGCTGGACGGCGGGTACCTGGGCTATTACAACAGCTATTCCACCGCCTGCATCCGCAAGGCAACGGACCTGATGTACGGCACCTGCGAGACGGGCAACAGCCTCAGCGACTGGCTGAACAGCAACCTCATCATCCTCTGGGGCCACAATCCGGCGGAGACGAAGTTCGACAGCGAGACCATGTACTACCTGCGACGGGCCAGGAAGAAGGGCATCCCCATCATCGTGGTGGACCCCCGCCGCAACGATACGGCGGAGCAGCTGGGCGCCGAGTGGATCCCCCTGCGGCCCGCCACGGACGCGGCGCTGCAGGACGCCATGGCCTATGTGATCGTGGAGGAGAGATTGCAGGACCAGGATTTCCTGGACCGCTGCTGCCTGGGCTTTGACAAGGCCCACATGCCTGAGGGGGTGGACCCGTCGGAGTGTGTGCTGTCTTACCTCACCGGTGAGACGGACGGCGTGGCCAAAACGCCGGAATGGGCGGAAGCCATCACCGGCGTCCCGGCCCAGACCATCCGCTCCCTGGCCATCCGCTATGCTACCGCCCGGCCTGCGGCACTGGTGCAGGGCTTCGGCGCCCAGCGCCATGCCTACGGGGAGCAGGGGGCCCGGGGCGGTATATTGCTTGCCTGCATAACCGGCAATGTGGGCGTCTCCGGCGGCTGGGCCAGCGGCAGCGGCCTTTGCACCCAGCACCCTTGGGTGGACATGCCGGACGTGCCCAATCCCTATCCTATGGAGATCCCCTCGTACCTCTGGACGGAGGCAGTGGTGCGGGGCCACGAGCTGACGGACCTGGACGGCGTCACCGGCGGCGAACAGCTGCAAAGCGACATCAAGATGATCTTGAACCTTGCTGGCAACTGCCTCATCAACCAGCACGGGGACATCAACCGCACGGCGGAAATCCTGCGGGACACCTCCAAGTGCGAGTTCATCGTGTGCAGCGACCTCTTCATGACCGCCAGCGCCAAGTTTGCGGACGTACTGCTGCCGGGCGTTTCCATGTTCGAGGGGGAAAATATCACCCAGCCCTGGCAGTACGGGGACTTCGTGGGCTTCAACAACCAGGTCATCGAGCCGCTGTACGAGGGGCGGTTTGAATACGACTGGCTGGGCGAGGTGGCGGAGAAGATCGGCCTGGGGCCCCAGTTCACCGAAGGCCGCACACTGGGCCAGTGGCTGGAGTGGTGCTATGAGGACCTGAGGCGCAAGGAGCCGGAGCTGCCGGACTACGAGACGTTCAAAAAGGCGGGCATCTACCGCTATCAGAATACGCCGGTGCGCATCGCCTTTGCCGACCAGCGCCGGGACATCGACCATCACCCGTTCCCCACCCCCAGCGGCAAGGTGGAGCTGTTTTCCCCCAAGATCTACCATACCCAGTTCCGGGACTTCATGCCTGCCATCCCCCGGTACGTGGACCCGCCGGAGGGACCGAACGACCCTTTGCGGAAACAGTATCCCCTCCAGCTCATCGGCTGGCACACCAAGCGCCGCTGTCACTCCATCCATGACAACAACCAGGCGATGCACGCCATCGATCCCCAGGCACTGTGGATGCATCCCAAGGACGCCCAGGCCCGGGGCATCACCGAGGGACAGCAGGTGCTCATCTGGAACGACCGGGGCCGGGTGCAGATCGGCGCCCACCTGACGGAGAGGATCATGCCTGGCGTGGTGGCCCTCTCCCAGGGAGCCTGGTACAACCCCGATGAGAATGGCACGGACCGCGGCGGCTGCATCAACGTGCTCACCTCCCTGCGGCCAACGCCCTACGCCCGGGGCAACGGCCAGCACACCAATCTGGTGGAAGTGCGCCTGGCCGGGGAGCTGTGAGGTCAGACGCCATGGCGGAGGTCTATGTGTTTGCCGCCTGGTCCGGCACGGGCAAGACGGCGTATCTGGAGCGGCTCGTTCCCTGCTTGGACCAATTGGGCCTGACGGCGGCGGTGGTGAAGCACGATGTCCACGGCCTTGCCCTGGACCGTCCCGGCAAGGACTCCCACCGGCTGTTTCGTGCCGGAGCGGAGGCCACGGCGGTGGTATGCGGCGGGGCCGAGCCTACATTGGAGGAGGTGCTGGCCCTGCTGCCGCCCACGGATCTGGTGCTGGTGGAGGGATTCAAGGCGTCCTCCTATCCGAAAATCGCCATTTACCGCGCCGGGGCGGAAAAGCCCTTGGCGGCGGAGCCGGGGGAGTGCCTGGCAGTGGTGACGGACACAGCGCTGGACGTGCCCTGCCCTCAGTTTCCGCTGGACGAGCCGTCGGCCCTGGCGGCGTTTCTCGCGGCCCGGCAAAGCGGCGGATGAGCACCGAATAATACAAAATATGGAAAAAAGAAAATACCCCAGCGGGGTATTTTCTTTTTTTGCTCCCGGAGCCTTGACATATACCCTTGGGGGGTATATAATGCGGCACAGAAAGCGAGGGATCAGCCATGGAGACTTGCGGCTGTCACAGAACGAAAGAGCGGTCGGAGGAGGAGTACAAGCGGCTCATCCACCGGCTCAACCGGATCGAAGGCCAGATCCGGGGCATTCGGGGCATGGTGGAAAAAAGCGCCTACTGCCCGGACATCCTGGCCCAGGTGGCCGCAGCCAACGCGGCCCTCAACGCCTTCAGCAAGGAGCTGCTGGCAAACCATATCAAAACCTGCGTGGCCCAGGATATCCGCGCGGGGAAGGACGAGACCATTGACGAGCTGCTGGTGACGCTGCGCAAGCTGATGAAGTGAGCGGCGCACCGCACAGGAGGAAGCTATGGAACAATATCAGGTCACGGGCATGAGCTGCGCCGCATGCAGCGCCCGTGTGGAAAAAGCGGTATCGAAGGTGCCGGGGGTCACGGGGTGCTCTGTGAGCCTTCTGACCAACTCCATGGGCGTGGAGGGCAGCGCCGATCCGGCGGCGGTCATTGCCGCCGTGGAGCAGGCGGGCTACGGTGCCGCGGTCAAGGGCGCGGCAGAAGCAGCGCCGACCCCTGCGGCCCAGGAGGAGGCCCTGGCGGATCACGAGACGCCCCGATTGAAGCGGCGGCTTCTGGCGTCCCTCGGATTTTTGCTGGTGCTCATGTACCTTTCCATGGGGCACACCATGTGGGGCTGGCCCCTGCCGTCCTTTCTGGCGGGCAACCCGGCGGCCCTGGGCCTTGCCCAGCTGCTGCTGACGGCGGCGGTCATGGTCATCAACCAGCGGTTTTTCATCAGCGGCTTCCGGGGCCTTTTGCACCGCTCGCCCAATATGGACACGCTGGTGGCGCTGGGGTCCGGGGCGTCCTTTGTGTACAGCGTGTACGCCCTGTTCGCCCTGACTGCGGCGCAGGCCCGGGGAGACAGCGCTGCCGCCATGGGATATGTCCACGAGTTCTACTTTGAGTCGGCGGCCATGATCCTCACCCTCATCACCGTGGGCAAGATGCTGGAGGCCCGGTCCAAGGGCAAGACCACCGACGCCCTCAAAGGGCTCATGCGCCTGACGCCCAAGACTGCCTGCGTGGTGCGCGACGGCGCGGAGCAGACCATCCCGGTTGCCCAGGTGCGCCGGGGCGACGTATTTTTGGTCCGGCCCGGGGAGAGCATCCCCGTGGACGGCGTGGTGCTGGAGGGCGAGAGCGCCGTGGATGAGTCCGCCCTCACCGGCGAGAGCATCCCTGTGGACAAGACCGCCGGGGACGGCGTGTCCGCCGCCACGGTGAACCGCTCCGGGTTCCTCCGGTGCGAGGCCACCCGGGTGGGGGAGGACACCACCCTGGCCCAGATCATCCGCATGGTCAGCGACGCAGCAGCCACCAAGGCCCCCATCGCCAAGGTGGCGGACCGGGTGTCCGGCGTGTTCGTGCCGGTGGTCATGGCCATTGCCGCCGTCACCACGGTGGTGTGGCTGCTGACCGGCGAGAGCGTGGGCTTTGCCCTGGCACGGGGCATCTCCGTGCTGGTGATCTCCTGCCCCTGTGCCCTGGGGCTTGCCACGCCGGTGGCCATCATGGTGGGCAGCGGCATGGGTGCCAAAAACGGTATCCTCTTCAAAACAGCCGTCTCCCTGGAGGAGATGGGCAAGGTGAACATCGTGGCCCTGGACAAAACCGGCACCATCACCAGCGGCCAGCCTGCCGTGACCGACGTGCTGGCGGCGGAGGGGGTCACGGAGGAGGCGCTGCTGGGCGCGGCCTACGCGCTGGAGGCGTGCAGCGAGC
>CABQCB010000144.1 GCA_902462475.1 uncultured Oscillibacter sp.
CGGGCGTCGGCCGGAGAGATGCACAGGCGGTACCGGCCGCCGCCGGCGGCGCGTGGCAGGAGGCACTTTCGGCGCGGGACGTCTCTTTGGCGTTCGAGCGGGACGCTCGGCGCTATGACGGCGGCTTTTCCCTGTATTGAAAGGAGGAATGTGCATGCGCCTGGCGCCCATGCGCTATAAGGATTTTACCTGGCCCCACAATCCGGAGACCTATCAGGTGGAGCGCCGCAGACAGGTGGCGGTCCACAAGGTCCCCTTCGGCGGATATGTCCTGCAGGATCTGGGGGCTGCATGCAGAGTGCTGGAGGGGGAGGGGACCTTTGTGGGCAAGGATGCCTATGGGACCTTCCGCACCCTGGAGCGGGTCTTTGATCAGCCGGGGCCGGGGCTTTTGGTCCATCCGGTCTGGCCCGCGTCCAGCGCCTACTTTGTAACGCTGGAGCTGACAGAGGAGCCGCTGCCGGACTTTGTGCGTTACCGCTTTGCCTTTTGGGAGGACCAGGGCGGATACGGAGCGGGGCTGACGGAGATCCCGGTCAGCGGGACGGAGGAAACCGGCTCCGCCGGCGGAAGCTCCGCCGGAGCTCCCTCGTACTCCGGCACCTATGTGGTCCGCAAGGGGGATACCCTCTGGGGGATCGCGGGACGGTACGATGTGGCGTTGGCGGATCTGATCGCAGCCAATCCCCAGATCAAAAACCCGAATCTCATTTATCCGGGGGAAACGGTGGTGATCCCATGAAGGCGCGGATCATCACCTGCACCCACCAGGTGCTGGAGCTGCCGGCGCTTCTGGAGTGGAACGTGGTCTACACCGGCGGCGTGCCCTGCGACAGCTTCTCCGTGACGTTTTTCTACGATGCGTCCATGGCAGAGCCACTGCACCTGGCGGCGGGCTTTGTGGCCCTGGAAAACGGAACGGTGATGCTGCGGGGCATCGTGGATGAGTACACAGTGGATCTTGGCACCGGCGGTCTTACCGCCACGGTCTGCGGACGTGGATACGCCGCCCGGCTTTTGGACAACGAGTCCCGCCCCATGACCTATGAGGGCGCCACGCTGGAGGAGATATTGCGCAACCATGTGACGCCCTATGGCATCACGGCCGCCCGCACGGCCGCCGTCCGGGCACTGTCGCCCTACACGGTGGCCTCCGGCACCAGTCAGTGGAAGGCGCTGGAGGGCTTTTGCAGGGCCTACGGCGGCTTTGTCCCCACTTTCCAGCGGGACGGCCGCCTGTGGGCCGCTCCGGCGCAGCAGGGGCGCAGGGTACGGATCGGCGGGGAGGACCCGGTGCTCTCGTGCAGACTGCGGGAGAATCACTACGGTGTGCTGACGGAGGTACTGGTGATCGACAAGACCCGCAATGCTTTTTACAGTGTGAAAAACAACGATATGCTGGAGCGGGGCGGGCAATGCCGGCGGGTGGTCTACACGCCGGGACAGAGCACCTGGGACGCCATGCGCTATACCGGCGAGTATCAGATCGCCCAGTCCGCAAGAGAGGAACTGTCCATCGTGCTGGCGCTTCCGGGGAGTTTTCTGGCTTTCCCCGGAGATGAGGCGGAGCTCTCCTTGGAGCGCATGGGACTTTCGGGCATTTACCGGGTAGCACAGGCGGACAACCGGTTTTCTCTCAGCGGCGGGGCCACGGTAGAGCTGACTTTGGAAAAGAGGGGTTCATAATGTGGATTTCCAAGAAGATGCGCCCGGCGCCGCCTACCGCGGATGCGGATCTGGGCGTGACCACCATCGCCGGCGGACAGGCAGGCGTACTGACCCGGGGAGAGGTCCGTTCCCTGCCGGTCTACGGTCCCGGCGGATATCTCTGGATGCCGCAAAACGGCGCACAGGTACTGGTCATCAAGGGCGGCCCCGGTGGACAGGAGCAGTGTGTGGCCGGTATGCGGCAGGCAGAGCCGGAAGAGCCCATGGAGCCGGGCGAGGTGCTGATCCGCAGCGGTAGGGCCAGCATCTATCTGAAAGCGGACGGATCGCTGGTACTCAAAGGACGCGTGTGCGTGGAGGGACCGCTTGTGATCAACGGAGAGCCGTACAGGCCCTGCACCTGCAGCGAGGAGGGGACGAGCTGACATGAGGGAACCAATTTTAAAAGATGGGGATTACAGGCTCTCCGGCGGCAACATCCAGTATGCGGCGGGAGCACAGGCGGTTTTGGAGCGGGTGCTGTTTCGCCTGCGGGCAAAGCGGGGACGGTTTCCGTTTTGCGACGGGCTGGGCAGCCGGCTCTGGCAGCTGAGCAGCCTGTCTGCGGGCCAGCGGGCCTCTGCTGCGGAGCAG
The DNA here is from genome assembly GCA_902462475.1 of uncultured Oscillibacter sp. Next base: position 2,302 of record CABQCB010000144.1, read on the forward strand.
TATGTGGCGGAGGCCTTGGAGGACGAGCCCATCCAGGTGGAGCAGGTGGAGCTTGCAGAAGCGGCGGACGGCACGGCCACGCTGACGGTCCGCCTTACCTGGGAGGACGAGGCCCTGGCGGTCACGCTGGAGATACAATGAGAGGAGATGGATCGTGAGGAGCGTGGAGGAGATTTACGCGCAGATGCGCGCGGACATGGAGGAGCGCTGCGGCTTTCAGCCGGAGGACTCCTGTGATCTGGCGGTGCGGCTGTACGCGGCGGCGGCCCAGATCCAGGCCCTGGAGATGCAGGCAGACTGGGTGCTGGACCAGAGCTTTCCCCAGACGGCGCAGGGCGTCTACCTGGAGCGCCACGCGGCCATGCGGGGGCTTACGCGCATCGACGGTACCCAGGCGGAGGGCACGCTGCGCTTTTCCGTGGATCTGGCCCCGGCGTCGGATCTGGTCATTCCCCAGGGGACCGTATGTATGACGGCGGAGGAGACTCGCTTTGAGACTACGGCTGCTGGATCGCTGAAAGCCGGAGAGCTGTCGGTGGATATCCCGGCCCGGGCGGTGGAAAGCGGAGCAAGCGGCAACGCGGCACCGGACACCATCACTATTTTGACAGCGTGTCCCATCGGTGTGACCCACTGTACCAATCCCAAGGCGTTTTCCGGCGGCAGCGACCCGGAGGACGACGAGAGCCTGCGCGGCCGGGTGCTGGAGAGCTATCAGCGCCTGCCCAACGGGGCCAATGCGGCCTGGTACGAAAAGACGGCCATGTCCCACACCGGCGTGGTGGCCGCCCGGGCCGTGGGGCGGGCCAGGGGGATCGGAACGGTGGATGTTTATATTGCCTCGGCAGCGGGGACTCCTTCGGAGGAGCTTTTGCAGCAGGTGCAGGCAGATATCCAGGAAAAGCGGGAGATCGCCGTGGACGTAAAGGTGCTTGCCCCCACGGAAAAGCAGGTGGACATCACCATGCAGGTGGCAGCGGCGTCCGGATGGAGCGGCGAAGAGGCTGTGGCGGCGGCAGAACAGGCGGTCACGGCGTTTTTCGGCGGGCAGCTCCTGGGAAAGACCGTGCGTCTGGCGGAGCTGAGCAGCTTGGTGTTTTCCCTGGAGAGCGTGTCCAACGTGCGCATCACCGCGCCGCAGGAGGATGCTGCCGCGCAGCAGAGCGAGCTTGCGGTGCTGGGAGAGCTGACGGTGACGGTCTGGGAGGAGAGCTGAATGGCGTATGCGGAGTACTTGAAGAACCTGCTGGCGCCGCTTGGGATCTATGATCTGGAAAAAGGGTCCATCAGCGAGGCGATGGTGTATGCGGCCGGGCGGGCTCTGGACCAGGTGGAGCAGTCCACGGAGCGGACGGAGCGGGAGAGCCTGGTGGCCACGGCACAGGAAGAAGGACTGGAGCGGCGGGAGGTGCTGTTTGCCAGGCGCCCGGTGGCTGAGACGGTGGAAGACCGCAGGGCGGCCATCACCGCCCTGATGCAGATCGACGCGGACAGCCTGACCCCGGAGGCCATCAACCGCACCATCAGCGGCTGCGGACTTCCCGCCAAGGCCCTGGAGGTGGATACCGGCCATCTGCGGGTGATCTTTCCGGGCATCGGCGGCGTGCCGCCCGGATTCGATGAGATCCAGAAGATCGTGCTGGACATCCTGCCCTGCCACCTGGAGGTGGAGTTCTACTTCCGCTACATAACCTGGGCAGAGTGCGAGGAGGCCGGGTATACCTGGGCGTCGGTGGAACAGCAGGAATTTACCTGGGAACGCTTTGAGCTCATGGGCGGAAAGACCGAATAAAAAGGAGCGGAGGAATTTCCTCCGCTCTTTTTGTGCTGTTTTCTTCGGCAGGCAGATTTAAAATCCCGTGGCTGTATTGAAAAAGTAGCGGAACGGATCCCGCTCCCAGCAAAAGCGTTGGGCGGAAAGGCAGCAGCGGATGGCCACGTTGCAGCCGGGGGAGAGACGCACGGCCAGCATAAGGCAGTGCCTGCCCCGGCGGAGCGTGAGCGTGTAGGCACCTGGCCGCAGAAAGCCAAAGAGCGCCGTCCCCTGGCAGGTCAGGATCCTCGCTTGATGCCAGCAGCCGTCCTGGGGCTGCAGGAGCACTTCATCCATGGGGCAAAAATCCTCCACGGACAGCCGGATACTGCACAGGATGGAGCGGGGGCGGATGCATAAAGGTGCATCCGCCTCCGCATCGTTTTCACAGAGAAAGACTTGGCATGCGGCCGCCAGACCGCTGTCCGGGATCACTGTTCCAGTTTTGCCTTGACCAGATATTCTCCGCTGCCGACACCGCCGAACAGATACTTTCCCGCGGCATTGGTCTTGGTGACGGACACCAGGCGCTCCTGGGAGACGCCGGCTACGTCCGTCACCTGGTAAAGACCCACGAAGCAGCCGGCCACGGCGTAGCCGGCGTTGTTGCGGATGATCCCGCTGACGGTACCATTGTAGGTGCGGCCGTCCACTGTCATGGTCATGGCCACATTGGCAATGGAGCCTCCGGCGATGACGGTGGTCACGGAGGAGACGGCCGTATACCCCTCGGCGGAGGCCATCAGGGTGTAGGTGCCGTCCGCCAGATCGTAGAAGGCGAACTCGCCGTCCGCGGCGGTGTAGGTGGCGGCCACAGCGGCGCCCAGAGAATCCTGCAGGGTGATCTTGGCCCCGCCCAGCGGCGTGGTGGTGCCGTTCAGGGGATCGGTGACGGTCAGGGTGCCGGCAATGGCGCCCAGGGACAAGGTGACATCCCGGGTGCAGACCAGATCCACCTGGACGGTGGAACCGACAGAGAGGGTGACACCGGCTGCGTCACTGAGCCGGTAGCCGTCCTTGACGGCACCCAACGTATAGGTGCCGGCGGTGATGCCGGTCATGGAGAAGGCGCCGTCGGCGTCGGTCATGGTGTGCTTGTAGGGC
>CABQCB010000145.1 GCA_902462475.1 uncultured Oscillibacter sp.
GCCCCCGACGCCGCGCAGCCCAGAAAGGCCCTGAGTCGGGTGGCCCCCGCCTGGCGCAGCGGCAGCGAGATGGCCGCCCCCTCCGGGAAGTTCTGGATGCCGATGCCCAGGGCCAGCGCCGCCGCGCCTGCCGTCTCCCCGGCGCCCGCCAGGGCGAAGGCCAGGCCCACCGCCATGCCCTCGGGAATATTGTGGAGGGTGATGGCCGTCATCAAAAGGGCGCTCTGGCGCCGGGACTCCTCCCCCTCCGACCGGCGCAGAAACGGCACGCACGCGTCCAGCGCCGCCAAAAACACCACGCCCAGCACCATGCCTCCCGCCGCCGGCACCCAGCCGGGCAGGCCGCCGCTCTCTTCCGCCTGCTCGATGGCCGGCAGCAGCAAACTCCATACGGAGGCCGCCGTCATCACGCCGCCGGCAAAGCCCAGCATGGCCTTCTGGCTCCGGGGCCTGGGCTCCCCGGATACGAAAAACACCGCCGCCGCGCCCAGAACGGTCATCAAAAAGGTGAACCCCGTCCCCGCGGCCGCGCGGCACAGCGCATACCACATCGCTCTCGCCTCGTTTCAGATTCGGGCGGAGAACCGCCCGTATGCCAGTATAGCCGCCGCCGGGGGCAAAGGTGCCACTTGCTTTTCCGATGGGCATGTGCTATGGTGTAAGTAACGGCATACAACTGAAAAGGACTCATATAATTTCGCTTGAACATGGCGCGAAAGTTTCTACGGAGCCGCCGAAGGCTTCTCTATGGGTGTCTGGTCAGAGGATGGCTTCCTCCGGCTGGGCGCTCCTTTTTTGTGCCGCGTACAAACGGGCACTGCCCGGGAAAAAGCGCCTATGGCGCGGGAGGTTCTTATGGCTCTTACGATTCTGCACGGCACCATCGTCTCTTCTCCGGAACCGGGGAAGCTGGACATCACCCCCGGCGGGTATCTCATCGCGGAGGACGGATGCATCCGCGGCGTATTTCCCACGCTGCCGGAGCGCTATGCCGGCGCACCGGCGGAGGAATACGGCGAGGCCCTCATCCTGCCCGCCTTTTGCGACATGCACCTGCACGCCCCCCAGTACCCCATGCTGGGCACCGGCATGGACCTGCCCCTGCTGGACTGGCTCAACACCTACACCTTCCCGGCGGAGGCCCGTTTTGCGGACCCGGACTACGCCCGGGACGTCTACCGCAAGCTGGCCGCCGAGCTCATCGAAAACGGCACCACCCGGGTGTGCATGTTCTCCTCCCTCCACACCCAGGCCACCTGGATTTTGATGGAGGAGCTGGAGCGGGCCGGCGTTTGCGGCTACGTGGGCAAGGTGAACATGGACCGCAACGGCCTGCCCGGCGTATTGCAGGAGGAGACGGGCGAGTCCATCCGTGAGACAGAGCGGTGGCTGGAGCGGTGCGGCGATTTTACCCATGTCCACCCCATCCTCACGCCCCGGTTCACCCCCTCCTGCACCGATGAGCTGATGGCCTGGCTGGGCCGCAAGGCCGCCGAGACGGGCCTGCCCATCCAGTCCCACCTGTCGGAAAACGACCGGGAGGTGGCCTGGGTCCATGAGCTCCACCCGGACTGCGCGCAGTACTGGGAGAGCTACCGGAAGTTCGGCCTCTGGAACGACCGCACCCTCATGGCCCACTGCGTCTGGTCCGACGGGCGGGAGCGCGATGCCATGCGCACTGCGGGCGTGACGGTGGTCCACTGCCCGGACTCCAACGTGAACGTGTGCTCCGGCACGGCGCCGGTGCGCTCCATGCTCCGGGAGGGGCTGAAGGTGGCCCTGGGCACGGACATCGCCGGCGGCGACCATATCTCCATGTTCGACGCGGTCACCGCCGCCATCCGGGCCTCCAAGGTCCGGCAGATGACCGACCCGGCCCGGCCGGACTTTCTCACCGTGGCGGAGGCGTGGTATCTGGGCACCTCCGCCGGAGCGGCCTTCTTCGGCGACAAGCCGGGCTTTGCGCCGGGCAACGCCCTCCACGCCATCGTCCTCTCCGACGACGACCTGCCCCAGTCCCATCCCCTCACCCCCGCCGAGCGGCTGGAGCGGTGCATGTACCGGCGGCAAAAAGACGCCGTCCAGGCCGTATGGAGCGACGGCCGGAAGGTGTATACCGGCCGGTAAACGGCGCAAAAAAAGAGAGCCTTGCGGCTCTCTTTTTTGTTACTCCAGATTCAGGTGGCGCTTGAGGAAGTACGCGGTGACCGCGTAGAACACGGCGCCGTAGACCACCACGCAGCCGATCATGAGGCCCATGCCGATATGGATGCCCAGCATAGGCGTGACGTGGATATCCACATTCATCAAAAGATGGTGCAGAGGCGACTCGTCCAGGGCCAGCAGCAGGAAGGTGCCCAGGATCTGAACGGCGAACTGGAACAGGAAGAAAAATGCCACGGACCAGGCCATCTTGTGGTTGGGGCGGCTGTAGCCCACCGCCATGGCGGCGTAGAACTGCAGGGCAAAGGCCACGCACCCCAAAAAGCACAGCACCACGAACTCCAGCATGATGGCCGTGCCGTTGAGGGCATAGTAGGCGGTCATGGCGTCGAACAGCGCCCGCGTCTCCTGAATGAGTGCCGGCAGGAACGTCCCGTCCACGCTCATGACCAGCATGGACACGATCACTGCCGCCCCCGTGGCAAAGAACCACACGGAGGAGACGATCAGCTTGCTCCAGATGTGCTGGTGGACGGACACCGGCAGGGTGAACATCAAATAGCCCTCATCGGTGAGAAGGCTGCGGTAAAACCGCTGGATCATGAGGCCAAAGGCGGCAAAGCACACGCCCAGGATGGCCACCACATAGGCCATGGCCAGCAGGCCCCCCAGCGTCCGCAGAAGGCGGCTGTCCGCCCCGGTCAAGACCTGGAACGAAAAGCGCATGCCCAGCGACGTGGCCAGCAGCACCAGGTACAGCGGGCCCATGATACGCCCGGTGGCACGGAACTCGTGCTTCAAGAGTTTTCTCAGCATTTGAACACCTCCCGGAACAGCGCGTCCACGCTCATGCCCTTGTCCTCCCGGATCTCGTCCACAGAGGAGTGGAGCACCAGGCGGCCTTGGTTGATAAAGAGCACCTCGTCCAGCACCTTTTCCACATCGGCGATCAGGTGCGTGGAGATCACCACCGCCGCCTCGGGGTTGTAGTTTCCGATGATGGTGGAGAGGATGTAGTCCCGGGTGGCGGGGTCCACGCCGCCGATGGGCTCATCCAGCAAATAGAGCTTGGCCGCGCGGCTCATGACCATGATGAGCTGCACCTTCTCACGGGTGCCCTTGCTCATCTGCTTGATGCGCTGGTCCGGCCGGATCTGCAGGTGCTCCAGCATCTCCTGGGCCGCCTTGGGCCGGAAATCCGTGTAAAAGTCCCCATAAAAGTCCATCAGCTGCTGCACGGACATCCAGGTGGGGATGGCCGTCCGCTCGCTGAGGTAGCTCACCAGGGAATGGGTCTGCTTCCCCGGCGTCATGCCGCAGATGGTCACCTGCCCCTCCGTGGGGGTCAAAAGGCCGTTGGCCAGCTTGATGAGCGTGGTCTTGCCGCTGCCGTTGGGCCCCAGCAATCCCACGATGTGGCCCGGCTCGATCTGCAGGTCCACGCCCTCCAGGGCCTGGACATGGCCGTAACGCTTGCTTAAATTCTTACATTCCAGAACCGACATGGTGTTCTCCCTCCTCGTTGGTCTCCTGCCGCAGAAGCGACACGATCTCCTCTTCCCGATAGCCCAGGCGCGCCATAGACTCCACAAAGGTGCGGATGTGCCGCCGGGCCAGCTCCCGTTTCGCGTTTTCGATCATGGTGCGATCCTCCGTTACAAATCTGCCTGCGGTGCGCTGGCTGTATACCAGCCCGCATCGCTCCAGCTCCGCCAATGCCCGCTGCATGGTGTTGGGATTCACCCCGGCCTCCGTGGCCAGGTCCCGCACCGACGGCAGCCGTTCCCCCGGCGCAAACACGCCGGATACGATGCCTACCTGGATCTGCTCGATCAGCTGGGCGTAGACCGGCGCGTCATTGGATATCTGCCATTTCATCGCGCCCCTCCTTCCGCGTTTGTATTGTTGTATTAAGTGATTAATACAATAGCACAGTTTCAGGATTTGTCAAGTGGGGCGGCGAAAATTTTCCGGCAAAAAAATCCCCCGGAGGAAATCTCCTCCGGGGTGGTTCTCTTTTAGGACCGGCCGATCTCAGCCGTATCGTTTTTCCAGCCGCTCCACCACGTCCGCCAGGGCGCTCTGGCGGGCATGGGAGACGATGGTGGCCCCGCACGCGCGCACGGCCTCCACACAGTTGGCCGGGGCAAAGCCCTCCGCCGCGGCGGTGAGCATGGGGATGTCGTTGGCCTCATCCCCCACGCAGTAGACATGCTCCATGGCAATGCCCAGCCGGGATGCCAGACGGCGGAGCATGCCGCCCTTGTTGGCGCCCCGGGCCGTCAGCTCCAGCAGGTTCTGCCCGGAGAAGATCAGCTCATAATCCGCTCCCCAGCCCTGGCGGCGCAGCTGGGCCGCCGCCTGCTCCAGCACCTGGTGGTCCTCCGCCTCAAAGAGGATCTTCCCCAGGGGCAGCGGCACCTCCAGAAGCGACGCGTGCTCGCAAAGCTCCGCGTGGGTCATGTGCACGTGGCGGCGGGTGACGTCATTGGCCTGGACGGCGTGGATCACGTTGTCCATGTGATAGGCCTCCGCCGCCACCTGGGGAAACGCGTCCAGAATGGCCTGGGCCCGCTGACGGACCGGGCCGTCCAGCATGGCCGTCTCCAGGTAGGCGCCGGCGGCAAAATCATAGAGAGCGGCGCCGTTGCAGATGATGGCGGGGGTGTTGCTGGGCACCTCCGGCTCCAAAGCCGCAAAGGACGCCAGGGCCCGGCCGGTGGCCACGGCGAACCGTCCCCCCTGGTCCATGAAGCGCACGAGGGCGGCCCGGTTGGCCTCCGACAGCGGCGGCACCGGCGTGCCGGTGCGCAGGGCGTCCTCCGTGTAAATGAGCGTGTTGTCAAAATCGCTGGCCAGCAGCACACCGTCAAAAATACCCATGGGCCATCTCCTCTCTGTCTCCCATCGTCTTTAAAAAAACCGCCGCCCGCGTTTGCGGACGGCGGGGCTTTCCGTCTTATTCTCCCTGGGGCGCGGGGGCTCCGCCCTCGCCGCCCTTACTGCGGCGGCGGCCGCCCCGGTGATGGGG
>CABQCB010000146.1 GCA_902462475.1 uncultured Oscillibacter sp.
GGACTGCGCCGACTACCTGACCAAAAAGGGCATGCCCTTCCGGGACGCCTATACCATCACCGGCCATCTGGTGGCCCTTTGCACCGCCCAGGGCAAGACGCTGGAGGAATTGTCCCTCCCCGAGCTCCAGTCGGTTTCCACGCTGTTTGAGGAAGATGTGTACGAGGCACTGAAGCTGGAAAACTGTATGGCCCTGCGCAATAGCTTCGGCGGCCCCGCCGTGGCGGAAACCACCCGGCAGATCGAAGCGCTGGAAGCATTTGTAGAGAGCCGGAAGTAAGGAGGACGCCATGAAACCCATTGTCTATATTGACGGTAAGGACGGCACCACCGGATTGCAGATCTACGACCGGCTCAGCGCCCGAGACGACATCGACCTGCTGCTGATCGACGAGGAAAAGCGCAAGGACCCGGCGGCCCGGAAGGCGTGTATCAATCAGGCGGATATCGTGTTTTTGTGTCTGCCGGATGCAGCAGCCCGGGAAGCGGTGGCCATGGTGGAAAATCCGGCCACCCGCGTCATCGACGCCTCCACCGCCCATCGAACGGCCCCCGGCTGGGTGTACGGCTTCCCGGAGCTCAAGGCGGGCCAGCGACAGGCCATCGCAAAGGCCAAATGGGTGGCCAATCCCGGCTGCCATGCCACCGGCTTTATCAGCGTGGTCTATCCCCTGGTCGCGGCGGGCGTCCTGCCCGCCCACGCGGACCTTACCTGCTTTTCCCTCACCGGCTACTCCGGCGGCGGAAAAAAGATGATCACCCAGTATGAGGCGGCCGACCGGGGCATCGAGCTCTCCAGTCCCTGCCCCTACGGCCTGGGCCAGAGCCACAAGCACCTGCCGGAGATGCAGGCCGTCTGCGGCCTTGCAAAGCCCCCGGTGTTCGTCCCGGTGGTGGATGACTACTACAAGGGCATGGCCACCACGGTGATGCTCCATATGAGCCAGCTCAATGGCGTTTCCTCCTTGCAGCAGGTGCAGGAAATCTACCAGGCTCACTACGCAGGGCAGAAGCTGGTGCAGGTGGCACCGGATACGGACACGGCCAAGCTCTACGCAAACGCCAAGGCGGGAAGCAACGGCCTTTCCATCGTGGCGGCAGGCAACGACGGCCAGTTCACCGTCACGGCCCTGTTCGATAACCTGGGCAAAGGTGCCTCCGGCGCCGCCGTCCAGAACATGAATCTGATGCTGGGCCTGGAGGAGACTACGGGCTTGCTTTGATCCCGGCACGCTGCGCCGGAGGCACCGTGGTGGGATCGGATATCCCCGCCCTCGCCCCTGCCGGGGCAACCGGGCGGGATGATGATCCCGGCGCCGCCGTCCAGAACAGAAGTATGCTGCTGGGGCTGGAGGAGACCACGGGCTTGATTTGATCCCGGCGAACGGGCCGGGCGGAACATAGAAGGAGGAACTCCTAATGAAATTTGTGGAAAACGGCGTGTGCGCGCCCCAGGGCTTCCAGGCCTCCGGCGTGCATGTGGGCGTCAAGACCCACGCCGCGTGGAAAAAGGACGTGGCGCTGATCGTTTCGGACGTGGAGTGCGCTGCGGCCGGTATCTTTACAAAAAACGTGGTGAAGGCGGCCCCCATCCTGGTGGACCTGGCCCACCTTGCCGACGGCAAGGCCCGGGCCATCCTGGCCAACAGCGGCAACGCCAACGCCTGTGCCCCCCAGGGAGAGGAGAATGCGGCGCGCATGTGCGCGGCGGCGGCCAAGGCCATCGGCTGCGACGCCGGAGACGTGCTGGTGTCCTCCACCGGCGTCATCGGCCAGACGCTGAACATCTCTGTCATTGAAGAGGGCGTCCCGGCGCTGTACGCGGCGCTGGAGTCCTCCGCCGCAGCCAGCGACGCCGCGGCCCACGCCATTATGACCACGGACACGGTGAAAAAAGAGGCGGCGGTGGAGACGGTCATCGGCGGCAAGACCTGCCGCATCGGCGGCATCGCCAAGGGCAGCGGCATGATCCACCCCAACATGGGCACCATGCTCTGCTTCCTCACCACCGACTGCGCCATCGCTGCGCCCATGCTGAAAAAGGCGTTGCTGGCAACGGCCAACAGGAGCTTCAACCGCATCAGCGTGGATGGCGACACCTCCACCAACGACTCGTGCATGATCCTGGCCAACGGCCTGGCCGGCAACGATCCCATCACCGACGAGGGCGCGGATTACCAGGCGTTTTTGGAGGCTCTCCAGACCCTGTGCGTCCACATGGCCCGCTCCATGGCCTCCGACGGCGAGGGCGCCAAGCACCTTATCACCTGCACGGTCACCGGCGCCAAGAGCGAGGAAAGCGCCGAAACAATCGCCAAGTCCGTCATCTCCTCCACCCTCACCAAGGCGGCCATCTTCGGCGCCGACGCCAACTGGGGCAGAGTCCTGTGCGCCATGGGCTATTCCGGCGAGGTCTTCGACCCGGACAAGGTGGACGTGTCCTTTGCCAGCGCGGCCGGTGAGATCGCCGTGTGCGCGGCGGGCCGGGGCCTTCCCTTTGACGAGGACCAGGCCAAGAAGATCCTCACTGAGCACGACGTGGAGATCCGCGTGGCCATGGGCGAGGGCGAGGGCAGCTGCACCTGCTGGGGCTGCGACATCACCTACGATTACATCAAGATCAACGGGGACTACCGGACGTGATACCCCAAAGAGCGGAAGGAGAGAACACCATGACCTCACATGCACAGCAGGCCCAGACGCTGGTGGAGGCCCTGCCTTATATCCAAAAATTCACCGGAAAGACCATCGTCATCAAATACGGCGGCAACGCCATGATCTCGGAGGAGCTGCGCCGTGCCGTCATGAGCGACATCGTGCTTTTGAGCCTGGTGGGCATCCGGGTGGTGGTGGTCCACGGCGGCGGGCCGGAGATCTCCGACATGCTCCGCCGTCTGGGCCACGAGTCCCGGTTTGTGGACGGTCTGCGCTATACGGACGAGGTCACCATGGACGTGGTGCAGTCGGTGCTGTGCGGCAAGGTCAATAAAAACCTGGTGGCCCAGCTGGGCCGCCTGGGCGGGCAGGCCATCGGCCTTTGCGGCATGGACGGGCAGCTTTTCCAGGCGGAGTGCCTGGACGAGAAGTACGGCCTGGTGGGCAAGATCACCGGCGTGAACCCGGAGCCGGTGGAAAATGCCCTCATGAGCGGCTACATCCCGGTGGTGTCCACCGTGGCCCAGGGCATGGACGCCGACACCGCCTACAACATCAACGCCGACACCGCTGCCGCCGAGCTTGCCAAGGCGCTGGGCGCGGAGAAGCTTATTTTGCTCACGGACGTCCGGGGTCTTCTGGAGGACCCCCACGACGAGGAGACCCTCATCCATGAGCTGCACACCTACGAGGTGCCGCAGCTGGTGGAGCGGGGCGTCATCTCCGGGGGCATGATCCCCAAAATGCAGTGCTGTGTGGACGCCATCGCCGGCGGCGTGGAGCGGGTGCACATCCTGGACGGCCGCATCCCCCACTCCATCCTCATTGAGCTTCTGAGTGACCGGGGCATCGGCACCATGCTGAAAAGGGAGGAATAAACCCATGACTTCCAAGGAAATTCAGGCCCTGACGGGCCAGTACATCATGCATACCTACGGCCGCTTCCCCGTGACCATCGACCACGGACAGGGAGCCACCCTCTACGACCCGGAGGGCAACGCCTACATCGACTTCACCAGCGGCATCGGCGTCACGTCCCTGGGCTACGGCAACGAGCCCTGGGCGGAGGCCATCACGGCCCAGGCCAAGAAGCTGGGGCACGTGTCCAACCTCTTCTACACGGAGCCGCCGGCCCTGCTGGCCCAGAAGCTCTGCGAGCGCACGGGGGAGAGCTGTGTGTTCTTTGCCAACGGCGGCGGCGAGGCCAACGAGGGCATGATCAAACTGGCAAGAAAGTACAGCTTCGACAAGTACGGCCACGGCCGCGCCACCATCATCACCCTGCAAAATTCCTTCCACGGCCGCACCATCACCACCCTGACCGCCACGGGCCAGGACGTGTTCCACAACTATTTCTTCCCCTTCACCGAGGGCTTCCGCTACGCGGCAGCCAACGATCTTGCCTCTCTGGAGGCGGCTGCCGGCGACGACGTGTGTGCCGTCATGGTGGAGCTGGTCCAGGGCGAGGGCGGCGTGCTGCCGCTGGAGCAGGACTATGTCCAGGCGGTGGCGGCGCTGTGCAAAGAGAAGGACTGGCTGCTGCTGGTGGACGAGGTGCAGACCGGCGTGGGCCGGACGGGCAGCCTGTTCGCTTTCCAGCAGTACGGCATTTTGCCGGACGTGGTGTCCTTTGCCAAGGGCATCGCCGGAGGACTTCCCATGAGCGGCATCCTGGCCAACGAAAAGTGCCGGGACGTGCTGGGCCCCGGCATGCACGCCACCACCTTCGGTGCCAACCCCGTCTGCGCGGCGGCGGCCCTGGCGGTGCAGGATGTGCTCACGGACGAATTTTTGCAGCAGGTCAAGGAAAAGGGCAACTACCTGCGCGCTGCCATCGAGGATCTGCATCTGCCCTGCTTCGGCAAGACCCGGGGCCTTGGCCTCATGATCGGCATCGCCGTGGCCGACGGCTACACCAACAAGGACATCGCCCAGAAGCTCATCGCCAACGGATTGCTGGTGCTCACCGCAGGACCGGGCATGCGGCTGCTGCCGCCCCTGACCATCACGAAAGAGGAGATGGACCAGGGCATCGCCATCATGAAAAAGACGCTGGGCTGAGCCAGCACCGAAAGAAAGAGAGGAACACCCATGGAAAATCAGATGCACTTTTTGAAGCTGCTGGACTTTACACCCGCTCAGATCCAGCAGTTTTTGGATACCGCCGCGGACCTGAAGGCCAAGAAGAAGGCCGGTGTGCCCCACCGCTACCTGGAGGGCAAAAACGTGGCGCTGATTTTTGAAAAGACCTCCACCCGCACCCGCTGCGCCTTTGAGGTGGCCGCCCAGGATCTGGGCATGGGCTCCACCTACCTGGGCCCCACCGGTTCCCAGATCGGCGTGAAGGAGTCCATCGCCGACACCGCCCGGGTGCTGGGCCGCATGTATGACGGCATCGAGTACCGGGGCTTCGGCCAGAGCATCGTGGAGGAGCTGGCCCATTACGCCGGCGTGCCCGTGTTCAACGGCCTCACCGACGAGTTCCACCCCACCCAGATCCTGGCAGACTTCCTGACCATCCAGGAGCACTTCG
>CABQCB010000147.1 GCA_902462475.1 uncultured Oscillibacter sp.
AGACCATGTATCACGCAGAGGTCTTCATCGGCCTGGACCCGGAGTTCATGGTCAAGGCCCATCTGCTCATTCCCGAGGGCGAGGAGAACCTTCTCTACAACTGGATGCTCAATTTCCAGTATCAGTCCGATGAATACGTGAAGATGTACAAAGGCTCCAAGCCCGTGGGCAACGGCAGTGAGCCGGACATCTATATTTTCTCCGATCCCCAGTGGACCGGCGCTCCGGGCCAGGAGGACGTGTGTGATCCCAAGTGCCTGTGCTACTTTAACACGGAGTCCAACTGTGCCGCCATTCTGGGCATGCGCTACTTCGGCGAGCACAAGAAGGGCACTCTGACCCTGGCCTGGGCCATCGCCAACCGCAACGGCTACGCCTCCTGCCACGGCGGCCAGAAGGAGTATACCCTCGCCGACGGCAGCCACTTCGTCTCCGCCGTGTTCGGCCTCAGCGGCTCCGGCAAGTCCACCCTGACCCACGCCAAGCACGGCGGCAAGTATCCCGCCATCAAGGTCCTCCACGACGACGCCTTCGTCATCAACACGGAGAGCTGCGCCTCCATCGCCCTGGAACCCACCTACTTCGACAAGACCTCCGACTATCCCGTGGACGCACCGGACAACAAGTACCTCATCACCGTGCAGAACTGCTCTGCCACCCGGGATGCGGACGGGAAGATCGTCTGCGTCACCGAGGACATCCGCAACGGCAACGGCCGGGCCATCAAGTCCAAGCTCTGGTCCCCCAACCGGGTGGATAAGATCGACTCCCCCGTCAACGCCATCTTCTGGATCATGAAGGACCCCACCATCCCGCCGGTGGTGCGCCTCAAGGGCGCGTCCCTGGCCTCCGTCATGGGCGCGACGCTTGCCACAAAGCGCTCCAACGCCGAGCGGCTGAAGGCCGGCGTGGACCCCAACGCCCTGGTGGTGGAGCCCTACGCCAACCCCTTCCGCACCTATCCGCTGGCCAACGACTACGAGAAGTTCAAAAAGCTGGTGGCGGAGAAGGACGTGGCCTGCTACATCATCAATACCGGCGACTTCATGGGCAAGAAGGTCCAGAAGGAGGATACTCTGGGCATTCTGGAGGCCATCGTGGAGGGCCGCGCCCAGTTTGAGCCCTGGGGCCCCTTCTCCGATATCGAGATCCTGCCCTGGGAGGGCTTTGTGCCGGACCTTTCCGACAAGGACTATATCGCCCAGCTGAAAGCCCGCATGGCTGACCGTCTTTCCTACGTGGAGGGGCTCAACACCGCCGAGGGCGGCTTCAATTCCCTGCCCGCAGATGCCGCCGACGCCATCCGCAAGGTGGTGGACCAGGCCAACAGCCTGTAATCTGCGGCATCTCTCCAAAAAAGCATAAAAAAAGAAGCCTGCCGCCTGGCAGGCTTCTTTTTTAGTCTTTGATCTTCTTCCCGCACTTGGGACAATAGTCGGGGATGCCGCCCCGGGTATCCCACATAGCACCGCAGTGAGGACAGCGGAAAAACAGCAGGGTCTGCACGATTCCCGCCGCCATCAGCAGGACTCCAACGCCAAAGCCCAGTCCCTCGCTCCCTGTCACGCACATCAAAAATGCGCACACGAGCAGCGCTGCCGCAAACAGCACCCACAGGAGGATGTAGCTCTTCCGGTAGTCCATACGGTCCCCTCCTTTTGGCCGTCAGGCCCGGTCCGGGAATTTCTCGCACAGCTTGTCCAGCTCGCCGGTGAGGGCCTTGAGCTCCTCGGCGGTCATGGACACCTCGATCTCGGCGGTGTCCTCCCCGTCCATGGTGTTGGGCAGGTAGAAGGACACATCCACCAGGAACTTCTCTCCATCCGCCTGGGCGGAGAGCTCGAAATAGGGCTCCACAAAGGCGGAGTCATAGCGGTCCTTGATGCCGGCGCCCAGCACCTTGAGCCCGGCGTTCATCTCCCGCAGCTCGTAGGTCAGAAGGCAGCTGTTGGAGTCCTTGACCACGTTCCCGTCCTCGTTGATCCAGGTGGCCCGCAGCACCAGCCAGTTGCGGTCGTCGCTGGTGGGGTCGCCGCCGTCGGGTGGAAATTCATAGGCGTATACGTCCAGCTGCAGGCTGGCCTCGTTGTTTTTGAACAGCATGGGGATTCTCCTTATTTATCGTTGTGATGGACAGCGTAAAACGCGTCGTAGTCCGCCAGCATCCGCTGCAGCAGCGCCGGGGTATCCAGCCCGTAGGGGCAGCGGGACTTGCAGGCGTCACAGTGGACGCACTCTTCGATCTTGTGCATTTTGGCGTGCCACTCGTCGCTCATGTAGGGCTGATAGGGAGAGCGGCGCAGCAGCGCAGACATGCGGGCCGCCTGGGGAATATCGATGCCGGCGGCGCAGGGCAGGCAGTAGCCGCAGCTGCGGCAGAACTCGCCCGCCAGCTCCTGGCGGTCCTTGCGGATGACCTCCTCCAGCTCCGGCGTCATGCCGGGGTCACGTTCCGTCAGCTCCAGCCACTGGTCTAGCTCCCACTCATGCTGGATGCCCCAGATGGGCACCACATTGTCGTACTGGCGCATAAAGGCGTAGCAGGCTTCGGCGTTATTCAAAAGGCCGCCGGAGAGGCCCTTCATGGCGATGAAGCCCATGTCCGCCTTGCGGCAGCGCTCCACCAGGTCGTAGTCCTGGTCGGAAGCCAGATAGCAGAAGGGGAACTGAAGCGTCTCAAAAGCGCCGGATTCGATGGACTCCCGGGCCACATGGAGCCGGTGGTTCGTAATGCCGATGTGGCGGATGTAGCCCTTTTGCTGCATCTCCAGCGCGGCGGCGTAGGGGCCGTTGGGGTCGCTCGGGTCCGGCAGCACGGCGGGGTTGTGGAACTGGAACAGGTCGATGTAATCCGTCTGCATCCGCCGCAGGCTCTCTTCAATGTGGGCAAGCACCGTTTTTTTGTCCGTGCCGCCGCTCTTGGTGGAGATGATCACGTTCTGCCGCACATCGTGCAGCGCCGCGCCCAGCTTCTCCTCACTGTCCGTGTACATGTTGGCCGTGTCAAAATAGTTGATGCCCGCCTCGTAGGCCCGGCGCACCAGCTTCACCGCGTCGGCCTTGGAAATGCGCTGGATGGGCAGCGCGCCGAAGGCGGTCTTGGTCACATACAGCTCCGTACGGCCCAGTCTGACTTTCTCCATACTCCGTATCCTCCTCTTCCGGCGTATACCGGATGGTTTTTCCACAGGTCTTTTTTTGATTATAGCATACTTCTTCCCGTTTGCAACCGCGCCGGGGGTGTGTTATGATAGCTTTATCATCACATCGCGCCGCGCCCGGCGGCCGCATGGAGGAGGTCCGCCATGGAAAAGGAACTGCATCTGAAGCTGACCGTCCGGCTCTATTCCGACGACAACCAGCGCTGCTTCGGCCCCGGCATCGCAACGCTTCTGCACCAGGTGGAAGCGTGCCGCTCATTGCGCTCCGCCGCCGCCTCCATGGGCATGGCCTACTCCAAGGCCTGGCGCATCATCCGCACGGCGGAGTCGGTCTTCGGCTGCAAGCTGCTCTCGTCCACCATCGGCGGAAGCCATGGCGGCGGCGCCGTGCTGACGGAGGAGGCTGCGGCGCTCCTGGCCGCCTACGACCGCTACTGCGCCGACGTGGAGGCATACAGCCAGGCAAAGTTCCACGAGATCTTCGACCCATTTTCCCCCCAGGACCGGACATAAAAAAGAAAAAGCGGCGGACTGCGCAGTGCAGTCCGCCGCCTCGTGTTTTTGTTCACTTTTCCGGCTGCTGGGTGGGATCGATCTCCGTGGGGCTGGGGATGGGATGCTCCTTGTGGGCCACCATGGTCTGGATCAGCTCCACGGTGCCGCCCAGGCCCAGATAGCTGCTGTCGATGCAGAAATCGTAAGTATCCACAGCACCCCACTTCTGGGAGGAATAATACTCATAGTAAGAGGCACGGCGCTTGTCGGTCTTGAGGATGAGCTGGCGGGCCTTCTCTGGCGTCAGATTCTGCCGCTTGGCCACACGCTGGATCCGCACGTCCATGGGCGCGTGGATGAAAATGCTCAGGTGATTGGGATCGTCCGCCAGGGCATAGTCCGCGCAGCGGCCGATGATGACGCAGGGTCCCTGGGCCGCCAGGTGCCGGATGGTGTCGAACGTGGCCAGATACACCTGCTGCTCCAGAGAATCGCCCGCACCGGTGCCGGGCAGGGCGAACATGTAGGAATCCATGGCGATGGAGTAGAGCAGGCTCTTGGGCCGCTCGTCAAAGTTTTCAAAGATCTTCTCGCAAAGGCCGCTCTTCTTGGCTGCCTCCTGCAGCAGCTCCTTATCGTAAAACGGAATACCCAGTTCCTTGGCGACACGGATTCCCACCTCTTTGCCGCCGCTGCCGAACTGCCGTCCAATGGTGATGATGGTCTTCATAGTATTGCCCCCTTTTGCTTTTCTGTGCCACAGGCGGAACGGGGCAGCCCCGGCCCCGACCATCAGGCAGGGCATCCGCGCCTCTTGTGGTCATGTTTATTATATCACAGGCGTGACCAAGCGTCAAACGAAAGGAAAAACATGGATGACAGGAAATCAGATCCGTGCTAAAATGACACCATATTTCCGGCAAAGGAGCAATGCGCAATGACACAATTGGAAAACGCCCTGCAATATCTGGATCAATATCACGACGAGATGCTGTTTTTGTGGGAGACCCTGGTGAAGATGGAGTCTCCCAGTGCCGACCCGGCCGCCATCGACCTGCTGGCAAGCCATCTGGACACCTACTGCCGCGCTCTGGGCATGGAGACGGAAAAGCTCCGTCCGGAGGGCGCCGGCACGTGCCTGGCCGCCTGGACCGCTCCCCAGGCGCTGCCTCCGGTGCTGCTGCTGGGTCATATGGATACCGTCCACCCAGTGGGCAGCTTCCCCGGCGGGCCCTGGCGGGTAGAGGGAGACAATGTGTACGGCCCCGGCGTCCATGACTGCAAGGGCGGTCTGGTGATCGCCCTGTATGTGATCCGCGCATTGCAGCACGCCGGCTATGACCGCCGCCAGCTCAAGCTGGTGACCGTCAGCGACGAGGAGACCGGCCACTCCCTTTCCCGCATGGCGGCCGTGGACTTTCTGG
>CABQCB010000148.1 GCA_902462475.1 uncultured Oscillibacter sp.
CCGGCCCGTGCAGCCCATGGTCTACTGCGGTATCTACACGGAGGACGGGTCCAAGTACCCGGATCTGCGGGACGCTTTGGAAAAGCTCCAGCTCAACGACGCCTCTTTAAGCTTCGAGCCGGAGTCCTCCGTGGCGCTGGGCTTTGGCTTCCGCTGCGGCTTTTTGGGCATGCTCCACATGGAGGTCATCCAGGAGCGGCTGGAGCGGGAGTTCGACCTGGATCTGGTGACCACGCTGCCCTCCGTCATTTACCACGTCTACAAGACCGACGGGCAGATGGTGGCGGTGGACAACCCCCACAACTACCCGGACCCTGCCACCATCGAGCACGCGGAGGAGCCCTATGTGAAGGTCTCCATCATCGCCCCCAACGAGTATGTGGGCAACATCATGCCCATGTGCCAGGAGCGCCGGGGCGAGTTCAAGGATATGCAGTACCTGGATACCAACCTGGTGGAGCTGCACTATCAAATGCCCTTGAACGAGATCATCTACGACTTTTTCGACGCCCTGAAGGCCAACACCAAGGGCTACGCGTCCTTGGACTATGAGCTCTCCGGTTACCGGCCCAGCGAGCTGGTGAAGGTGGACATGAAGCTCAACGGCGAGGGCGTGGATGCCCTGAGCTTCATCGCCCATAAGGACAAGGCCTATCCCCGGGCCCGGCGGCTGTGCGAAAAGCTCAAGGAGAACATTCCCCGTCAGCTGTTCGAGGTGCCCGTCCAGGCGGCCATCGGCGGCCGGGTCATTGCCCGGGAGACCGTCAAGGCCATGCGCAAGGACGTGCTGGCCAAGTGCTACGGCGGCGACATCACCCGAAAGAAAAAGCTGCTGGAAAAGCAGAAAGAGGGCAAAAAGAAGATGCGGTCTCTGGGATCGGTGCAGATCCCCACGGAGGCATTTTTGGCCGTCCTCAAGCTGGACGAGTAAAGGAGCATCTTCATTTTGCCCGGGGCCCGCAGCGCGGGGCGGCGCGATGCGCCGTACAAGCGTTTTCGCCAGAGCGAAAACCTTGGCGCAGGCGGAATTCACTTCCGCCGCGCAAGTAAAAATCGGGGTCCCCGCCGGATGGAACATCCGGTGGGGCCGCAAAAAGAAGATGCGGTCTCTGGGATCGGTGCAGATCCCCACGGACACCTGCCCGCAGGCAGGCGTTTCGGAGCACAACCGCCGCAAAGCGGCGGCACTTGGCGCGGAGATGGCGTTTTTGGCCGTCCTCAAGTTGGACGAGTAAAGCGTTTCCGGGCAGCCGCACAACCAAATATCCAAAAGAGCCGGAGGGCATTGCCCTCCGGCTCTTTGTTTCGTTCTAGCGCCCGGTACATCTCAAAGGTATGCCAGGGTGATGAGCAAAGCCTTGTGCCCCTGGTCCAGGTAGGAACAGCGCACCCGGCCCGGTCCGCCGCCGGTCTTTCGGGGCGGGCAGTCCACCGTGTAGACCGGCTCCTGGCGCAGGTGCTCCAGGATCGCCTCCAGCGTCAGGGCCTGCCGGGCCGCGGCCCGCTCCGCCGTGGGGGCCAGGCCCCGGAAGTAGCGGGCGGCCACCGCCGAAATGGTCCCGGCAGGGAAAAAGCCGCTCTGGCCGCAGATGCGGCAGTGTCCGCCGGGCAGATCCACCGTCAGCATGGCGTCATAGTCCCGCTGGGCCAGAGCCAGCAGGGCCGCCTCCTGGCGCCGGCTGTCCAGATCCGAAACTGTGCAGAAAAGCTCCACATGGCGGCTGTCCGGGTTTTCCGCCGTCTCCATGACCGTCCGGGCCCAGAGGTCTCCCTGCTCCACGGTGAGAGGATGCTCCAGGCTCTGGTAGAACTGGCCCCGGGCAAAGGCATCCAGCAGGGCGGAGGGAATGAAGCGGTGGGCAAATTCCGCCTGCCGGGGCCCGTCGGGGATACATCGGCGCAGGTGCCGCAAACTGGCCTCGGCGGAGTTGGCGAACACGGTGCCCAGCAATTGGGCGCTCTCGCCCCGGGCGTCCAGGATGCGTCCGGCGGTCAGGTCCAGCCGCAGCAGCACCAGCGTGCCTCCGGGCGGCGCGGCGCACCGGCGGCATAGAGATGCAAAGCGGGCGGCGGCCGCCTTGCGCTCGGAGATGTCCTCCGCCTTGCCCAGAAGGCCGTATACGTCGCCTCTGGTGTCAAACAGGCTCACCAGGGACACCCGGTACCACCGCCAGCCCCGGCCGTCGTAGTTGCCCCGGTATTCCAGGGCGCCGGTGCCCGGATGGGCGGAGGCCCGGCGCAGGGCACTGATGAGCCGCTGACGGTCCTCCGGGTGGATGTAGGGGGAGTGCTCCAGGTGGGTGAGGTAGTGCTCGATGCGGCGGGTGGCGCGGTGTCCGCCGCCGTCGTAGGTCTCCACATGGGCCACGTCCTCCGAGGGCACATAGTCCAGGCTGATGATCTGGGACCGGTCCAGCAGCAGGTCACAAAGCTGGGTCCGCAGCCGCAGCTCCGCCTCCTGCCGCTTTTCCTCGGTCCGGTCGCCGCAGGCAAGATACAGCTCCCAGCGGTCCTGGCCCAGGGGCTGCCACACACCCTCCAGCGAAAGCTGCAGGAGCCGCCCGCTCCCAGTGCGCACGGGGCACAGCTGCCGCAGGGGCAGCAGGGTCACCCGGCTGCGGATCAGGGCGGACTGCAGCTCCTCCCGGTGCTGGGGTGGGATGAACCCCAGGGGGTCGGATCGCAGCCGCTCCGTCAGCTCCGGCATGGGCAGCTCCAGCAGCTGGGCCAGCCGGTCGCTGACGGCGGTGACTTCCGTGGGGCCCTCCGGGCCCCGATAGGCCGTCAGAAAGGCGCCGGGCAGGGTGCGCAGCAATCCGTCCATTCTGCGGCGGGTCTCCTCCAGGAGGGACTGCTGGCGCTTTAGCTGCTCATGATGCTGCCGGGCAGACTGGATCTCCGGCAGCAGCACGCAGAACACCCCCGGCTCGGTGCTGCGCCGGGCCCGGAAATCCACCCACACCTCGCTGCCCTCCCGGCAGGAAAGGCGCACCTCCTGGCGAAGGGGCAGCTTCTCCCGGTCCGCATCCAGCAGGGCCTGCAAAAGGGCGGGCCAGTCCTCCGGACAGATGAGGGCGGAAAAATCCCGGGCAAAGCGGTCATAGAGCTGGCGCTGGCTCCAGCCGGTCAGCTGGCCCAGATGCTGGTTGAACGACAGGCACCGCAGCCCCTTGCGGCTCAGCTCCAGCACACAGGCGGCGCAGGGGAAGGCGTCCGGCGGCAGGGCGGGCGTGTCGGCCACGGGGCCCTCCCGGGCCTCCAGCAAGCAGGCCACCACGCCGTACATGACCTGATAGCACACCACCTGCAAAACCGTTCCCGCCGCGGACTGGTAGGAGAGGCTGGCGCAGGACCCGGAAAAGGCCACCGCGGCCAGGGGAGAGAGGGCCTCCAGCCGCTCCGGCGGGTAAACGCGGGTAAACCGGCGGCCCCGCAGCGCCTGGGGCGTGTCGCCCAGCAGGGCGGCGGCGGGGGCGTTGGCAAAACGGCACACCAGGTCCACCATGGTGCCGCTGCCGTCGGTGATGACCTCCGTGAGCAAAAAGGGAATGCGGCTTTCCTGAAAGGGCTTGGTGAACTTTTCCAGATGCTTGGCCATGCCGTCGCCTCCTTTCGGCCGTTTTCTCCATTATAGCCTGGGGCCGGGCAAGTTGCAACGAAAGAAGCGTGTCCCACCGCCGCGGACAGCGGCCCATGGGCCCGATAGGTTGACCTTTACAGGAAATGCACAAAAAAAGTAGTACCTTTTGCGAAAAAGTCTATGGCCGGGGGCGCGGCGGCCCATTGACGGCGGCGGGAAAACGCTTCATAATGTCATAAAATAGAGTAAAATAGACGAACTGCGGTCTGAAGTGGGAGGCGGCTATGAAAAAAGGATACTTGGTGTTACAGGACGGACAGGTGTTTGAGGGCATCCGGTTCGGCGCGGAGGGCGACACCGTGGGCGAGCTGGTGTTCACCACGGGCATGTGCGGCTACATCGAAACGCTGACGGACCCCAGCTACGCGGGGCAGATCGTCATGCAGACCTATCCCCTCATCGGCAACTACGGCATCATCCGGGAAGACTTTGAGGGCGCGTGCTGCGTGAAGGGCTACGTGGTGCGGGAGTGGTGCGAGGCACCGTCCAACTTCCGCACGGACTGCGACCTGGGTACGTTCCTCAAGGAGCAGGGGGTGCCGGGCCTCTGGGGCGTGGACACCCGGGAGCTGACCCGCATCATCCGCCAGCACGGCGTCATGAATGCCACCATCTGCGACGAGGTGCCCGCGGACCTGGAGCCGGTGAAGACCTACGCGGTCACCGGCGTGGTGCGCGCCGTCACCTGCCCGGAGCCCACCGTTCACCCGGCGGAGGGAGAAGAGCGCTTCCGCGTGAGCCTTATCGACTACGGCGCCAAGCGCAACATCGTCCGGGAGCTTCAGAAGCGGGGCTGCACGGTGACGGTGCTGCCCGCCTCCACCACCGCCGAGGAGATCCTGGCGGCTGACCCCGACGGCGTCATGCTCTCCAACGGCCCCGGCGACCCGGCGGAAAACACCTTTGAGATCGCCCAGATCCAAAAGCTTTTGGGCCAGGTGCCCATTTTCGGCATCTGCCTGGGTCACCAGCTGACGGCCCTGGCCGCCGGCGGGTCCACCTACAAGCTCAAGTACGGCCACCGGGGCGTGAACCAGCCGGTGCGGGAGACCGCCGGCGTGCGCACGTACATCACCAGCCAGAACCACGGCTACGCCGTGGACGCCGCTACCATCCAAAGCGGCCGGGTGTCCTTCGTCAACGCCAACGACTCTACCTGCGAGGGCATGGATTACCCGGATCTGCGGGCCTTTACGGTGCAGTTCCACCCGGAGGCGTGCACCGGCCCCAAGGATACCTCGTTCCTCTTTGACCGGTTTGTGAATGTGATGAAAGGCGGTGCGCTGTAATGCCTCTGGATACCAGTATTAAAAAAGTTCTCGTCATCGGCTCCGGCCCCATCGTCATCGGCCAGGCGGCGGAGTTCGACTACGCCG
>CABQCB010000149.1 GCA_902462475.1 uncultured Oscillibacter sp.
ACACCATGGTGCGCCTTTCCCGGGGCTACGGCGCGCTGCTGACGCCCTTTGTGGACTCCAAGGGCAACTTCGGCAAGAGCTACTCCCGGGACATGTCCTGCGCCGCGCCCCGGTATACGGAGGCCAAGCTCACGCCCATCTGCGCCGAGCTGTTCCGGGATATCGACGCCGACACGGTGGACTTCGTGGATAACTACGACAACACCATGAAAGAGCCCGCCCTGCTGCCCACCACCTTCCCCAACATCCTGGTGAGCGCCAACAGCGGCATCGCCGTGGGCATGGCGTCCCAGTTCTGCGGCTTCAACCTCAAGGAGGTCTGCGAGACTACCATCGCCTACCTGAAAAATCCCGACTGCGATCTGACGGAGACGCTGCTGGCGCCGGACTTCCCTACCGGCGGCCAGCTCATCTGCGACCCGGACGCCCTGCGGGACATCTACGATACGGGCCGGGGCAGCGTCCGGGTGCGGGCCCGCTACCGGTATGTGAAAGAGGAAAACCTCATCGAGATCTACGAGATCCCCTACTCCACCACCGTGGAGGCGATTCTGGACAAGGTGGCCGAGCTCATCAAGGCCGGAAAGGCCAAGGAGATCGCCGACATGCGGGATGAGACGGACCTGACGGGATTGAAGCTGGCCATCGACCTCAAGCGGGGCGTGGACCCGGACAAGCTCATGACCAAGCTCTATAAGCTCACCCCCCTGGAGGACGCCTTCGCCTGCAACTTCAACGTGCTCATCGCCGGCAGCCCCCGGGTGCTGGGGGTGCGGCAGATCCTGGAGGAGTGGACCGCCTGGCGCACGGAGTCCGTCCGGCGGCGGACGTACTTCGTACTGAATAAGCGCAAGGAAAAGCTCCACCTTTTGAAGGGCCTCAAGCGCATCCTGCTGGATATCGACAAGGCCATCGCCATCATCCGCCAGACGGAAGAGGAGGCGGAAGTGGTCCCCAACCTGATGATCGGCTTCGGCATCGACCAGGTGCAGGCGGAGTTCGTGGCGGAGATCAAGCTGCGCAATATCAATAAGGAGTATATCCTCAAGCGGGTCAATGAGACGGAGGCCCTGCAAAATGAGATCGACGATCTGGAGGACATTCTCAATAGTCCCCGCCGGGTGAAGAAGATCATGGTGGAGGAGCTGACAGCCGTGGCCAAGAAGTACGGCGAGCCCCGCCGCACCTCCATCCTGCTGAGCCATGAGGTGGAGCACTACACCGAGGAGTCCGAGGTGGCCGACTATCCCGTCAGCGTGTTCCTCTCCCGGGAGGGGTACTTCAAGAAGATCACGCCTGCCTCCCTGCGCATGAACAGCGACCAGAAGTACAAGGACGGAGACGGCCTTTCCCAGAGCTTCGAGACCACCAACACCGCCGAGATCATGTTCTTTACGGACAAGTGCCAGGTGTACAAGACCCGCCTGAGCGAGTTCGACGACGCCAAGGCCAGTGTCCTGGGCGATTACCTGCCGGCAAAGCTCTCTATGGACAGCGAGGAGAGCGTGGTGTACGCGGTGCTGCCCGGGGACTATTCCGGCGCGCTGGTGTTCTTCTTTGAAAACGGCAAGGCCGCCCGGGTGGAGCTGAAGGCCTACCAGACCACCTCCAACCGCCGCAAGCTCACCGGTGCCTACTCCGACAAATCCCCCCTGCGGTGCATCCTGCCCCTGACGGAGGACCAGGAGGTGGCGGTGTACTCCACGGAG
Source organism: uncultured Oscillibacter sp. (assembly GCA_902462475.1). The sequence continues at coordinate 1,710 of CABQCB010000149.1, forward strand.
CGGCGCTGCCTGGTGTTCCACACGGCGCTTCTGGCGCCCAAGACCACCCGTACCACCCAGGGCGTGGCGGTGATGACCCTCAAGCCCAAGTATCATCTGGAAAGCGTGGAGCCGCTGGCCCAGACCAGCATCTCCAACGTCAGCCGCTATCGGGTGCGGGCCCTGCCCGCCGCCGGCGCCCTGCTGCGCCAGGAGGACACCGAGGAGCGGCAGCTGGATCTTTTGGAGTGAGGGACAATATGAAAGAAAAATTGAAAAGCTACGGCATCATCGCCCTGGGATCGGTGCTCTTCGGCCTGGCCTTCGACTGGTTCTTCGATCCCAACCAGGTGGCCATGGGCGGCATCACGGGCCTGGCCCAGGTCATCAACGCCCTGCTCCCCGGCATCCCCGTGGGCGTTTTGACCATCGTTTTGAACGTGCCGCTGTTCTTTGCGGGCTGGCGGTACATCGGCTTCCACCTGCTGGCCTCCTCCCTTTTTTCCATGGCGGTCAGCTCCGTGGCCATTGACCTCATTGCCGCCGTGTATCCCTTCGGGCCCATGGACCCCATGCTGGCCACACTGTGCGGCGGCGCCCTCATGGGCTTGAGCCTGGGGATCGTGTTTTCCCAGGGCGCCACCACCGGCGGCACGGATATCGTGGCCCGGCTTTTGAAGCTGCGCTGGCCCTGGCTGCCGCTGGGCAAGCTCATCCTGGTGCCTGACGGCGTGGTGCTGGCGCTGGCGGCCCTGGCCTTCGGCCGGGTGGAGGCGGCGCTCTACGGCGCGGTGGGATTGTTTGTGGCCACCCGGGTCATGGATACGGTGCTCTACGGACTGGATACGTCCAAGGTGGCCTATATCATCTCCGACCAGTGGGAGGCTCTGGCCCAGGTGCTTTTAAAGGAGCAGGACCGGGGCGTGACCATCCTGCGGGGACAGGGCGCCTATACGGGCCGGGACAAGCAGGTTTTGATGGTGGCGTTCAAGCAGCGGGACATCGTGCAGATCAAGCGCACGGTGCACCAGCTGGACCCCAGTGCCTTTTTGATCGTGTGCGACGCCCACGACGTGCTGGGCGAGGGATTTGGAGATTATCAAAAGGAGGAGATCTGAGATGGCGGATTTTACGAAGGTGGAGCAGGCCCTGCGGCAGCGGGGCTATACCGTGCATGTGTTTACTACCGGCGCGGAGGCGGCGGATTACTTAAACGGCGCCATCGACGGCGTCAGCGTGGGCATCGGCGGCTCGGTGACCGTGCAGCAGCTGGGGCTCTATGACCGGCTGGCGGAGCACAACCAGGTGTACTGGCACTGGCAGGGCGGCCCGGAGCAGCGGGCCCACGCGGCGGGAGCCGACGTGTACCTGACCTCTGCCAACGGCCTGGCCGAGACGGGAGAGATCCTCAATATCGACGGTGCCGGCAACCGGGTGGCCTCCACCCTCTACGGCCACAAGAAGGTCTACTTTGTCATCGGCGCCAACAAGCTCGCGCCCACCCGGGACGAGGCGCTGTGGCGGGCGCGGAACATCGCCGCGCCCCGGAACGCCCAGCGGCTGGGCAAAAAGACGCCCTGCGCGGTCAACGGCGACAAGTGCTATGACTGCAAGAGCCCCGATCGTATCTGCCGCGGTCTGGTGGAGCTGTGGGGCCCCATGATGGGCATGGAGACGGAAGTCATTTTGATCAACGAAGATCTGGGCATGTAAGCAGGGAAAGGAGGTGTGCCCTTGAAACGGAAAGCAGGCGTCCTGGCGGCGCTGGCGGCGCTGTGCCTGTTGACGGGGTGCGCCTCCCTGCTGGAGCGGAAGTACAGCACGGTGGAGCCCCACAGCTCCACGTTCTGGGAGAGCGAGGCCGCCGGCACGCTGCGGGCGGAGAGCTATCAGGATGTGGTCAACGACGTGCTGCTGCTCATTGGCCGCCACACGGAGAGCGCCACCATCCGGCTCTATAATTTTACCGACGACATGACCGTGGCGGAGACGCTGGAGCAGGCCACCACGGAGATCCAGCAGGAGACCCCCATGGGCGCCTATGCCGTGGAGTACATCACCTCCACCAGCCGCTCCCAGCGGGGCTACTACGAAATCTCCGTGCAGATCGGCTACCGGCGCACGGAGCAGCAGGTCCAGGCGGTGGTCAACGCCACCAGCATCGAGGCCCTGCCCAGCTTGCTGGACGCTGCCCTGAATGAGGGAAAAAGCGAGCTGGCGGTGCGCATCGGCTACTGGCGGGAGGACGAGGATCCGGCCCGGCTGGAGACCATGGTGTCCCAGATCCGGGAAAATCACGGCCTGACGGACGCCCCGGCGTGGACGGTGACCTATTATCCTGCCTCCGGCCCGGTGGGCCTCATCGAGTTTGTGTGGAGCTCCGGAGATGCGGAAAAATAATTTGAAAAAAATTGGGGAAACTGCTTGACAAAGTGGGTATGCTCTGTTAGAATAACACCTGTTCCGCGGGCATAGCTCATCTGGTAGAGCGCCACCTTGCCAAGGTGGAGGTAGCGAGTTCGAGCCTCGTTGCCCGCTCCAGGTAAAAGAGGACATCCGATTTTGGATGTCCTCTTTCTTTTTGTCAGCGGCGAACGAGCTGCCTCCACCCGCGCCGCAGGCGCATTTTAATCAGAGGTGCGGCAGGGTTCCTGAAAATGGCCGAAGGCCATTTTCGGGATGCCGGTGACGAGTTCGAGCCTCGTTGCCCGCTCCAGGTAAAAGAGGACATCCGATTTTGGGTGTCCTCTTTCTTTTTGTCAGCGGCGAACGAGCTGCCTCCACCCGCGCCGCAGGGTCATGCCCAGACGGCGATGACGGGGGAGCGAGACCGCCGCAGGCGTATAAAAAACAGGAGCCATGGATTTCCATGGCTCCTGTTTTTTCATTTTTACACAGACAGGGAGTCCGCCAGCTCCAGACCGGGGTTGTGCTTGGTGAGGAAGCCCACGGACCACTCGCCGCCAAAGGCCACCAGCAGACGGCCCCGGAAGTCCTCCAGAATGGCGGAGCCGGTGCAAAGCACCAGATCCTCCGGCTTGCAGGGGCACTCCGTAATGAGCCGCAGATGGTCGTAGGGCAGGCCGTTCATATAGAGCTCCACGCCGTACTCGTTGCGCATGCGGTACTGGAACACGTCGAACTGCAGCGTGCCCACCACGCCCACGATGACCTCCTCCAGACCGGCACCGGGGATCTTGAAGATCTGGATGGCGCCCTCCTGGGCGATCTGCTCCGTGCCCTTGATGAACTGCTTGC
>CABQCB010000150.1 GCA_902462475.1 uncultured Oscillibacter sp.
CGTCGCCGTGGGGGTTGAGGCGCATGGTCTGGCCCACGATGTTGGCGGACTTGGTGCGCGCGCCCGTGAGAAGTCCCATTTTGTACATGGTGTACAGGAGCTTGCGGTGGGAGGGCTTGAAGCCGTCGATCTCCGGGATGGCCCGGGAGACGATGACGCTCATGGCGTAGGGCATGTAGTTGAGCTCCAGGGTGTCGGTGATGGGCTGTTCCACCACCGCCGCCTTCAAGCCCAGAACATTGGGGTTTGTGGCTTTGTGCCGGTTCTCCTCCGGCTGCTTCTTTTTTGGCATAGTCTCTTGATCCTTACTTCCAGTCTAAAATTTGCCGCCGGAGGAAACGCGGCCGTCAAGCGGCCGCGTCCTCCATAGGCTCAGGGCTTACCTCGCCGGTAAAGCCCTCGTAGGGGTTGATGACGGTCTCGCCGTCGCCGGGGGCGGCAGCGGGCACCTGGTCCGTCACGGCCGTCACAGCCGTGTAGCTCAGGGCCAGGTCAAACTGATTCTTCATCCGCACCAGCAGGTCCATGTTCACCCGGGCGGGAGAGATGGTGCCCTGGGCATCCACCAGCACCACCGAGCCGAAGCCCGTCTGGTCCCGGTTCTGCACCAGCACCCGGAACGTGGCGCTGCCGCTTTCGGCCACCTTCAGCTCCAGCTCCAGCTGCTCGAACCCATTGGCCCAGTCCACATAGTCCTCGCCGTAGATCTCCGCCAGCTCGGCCTCGTATTCCTCCTGGCCGTAGTGGAGCACCTGATAGCCGCCGCTCTTGGCAAAGCAGCCGTCGCCCACATAGCCGGCCGCCTCCTCCACGGTCTTTTCCAGCTCCTGATACATCAGCGCCGGGTCACCGTAGGCATACTCGCCGCCATAGGCGGAATACACGCTCTCATAGAGCAGCTGCCCCACGGAGGTGATCTGGTCCATCTCCTGGATCGTGGCCGTGGGCACGGCCAGCCAGCTGCCGTCGGCGTACATGCCGTAGCTCAAAAGCTCCAGCGCCGGCAGCTTCACATACAGCATGCCCTTTTCCCCGTCGTAGATGACCTCCAGCTCCGAGTCCTTCAGTTCGTTCCAAACCTGTATGGTGGTCTCATCGGCGTAGAGGCCCGCGAGCATCTGATCCAGACCGTCCAGCTTGAATTTGGCAGTCAGCTCCACGGTGGTGCCGCTTTGCAAGATCTCCATATCCGCGCCCAGGCGGTAGGTCTTGTCGCCGTTGATGGAGTCCAGCGCCGTCAGCTGGCCCTCCAGCTTCACTTTTGTCTGATAGTTCTTGCCGCTCTCCTGGGCCAGGGCGGCGAGGAGCCGGTTGATAACGGTGAACTGGCTGTCCGCCTGGGCGATCAGCTTGTCCCGCTGCAGCAGCACCGCCGCGTCATAGCGGCTGTCCCACAGCACATCGCAGCCCAAAACACCGGCCAGGAATCGGACGGGGACATACGTATCGCCGTTGCGGGTATAGCAGGCGGTGCCCATGTCCTCGGTGCGGGTGCCGCTGGCATCCGTGACCTCCGCAGAGGCGCTGCCGGGACGCAGCCGCACCGTCACGTCTCCACTCCGGCACACCAGCGTGTCCCCCTCATAGGCCGCGGTGCCGCCGAAGGCCTCCAGCAGCGGCCGGCAGGGCACCATGGTGTGGCCGGTGGTCACCTCCGGCTTGCCGTTGGGGAAGGTGATGAACTTGCCGTCCAGCATGACGCCGGTCTCCCCGGCCACGCCGCCCAGCTGGGCCCGCAGCCGCTCCGTCTCATGGGCGTTCCAGTAGTCCCACCACTGGTTGTCCAGCCAGTCCTCCAGCATGCAGGCGCGGAAGTCCTCCTCCGTCTCCAGCAGCCACTCTTCCATAAAGGTCTCTTTGGAGTCGTAGTAGTCCGCCATCCAGCACTGGCCGGAGCTCCAGTAGGCGTCCGGGTCAAAGGCCGCGATCTCGTCGGCCATGTCCGCCTCCCACTGCTGGCGGGCCTGCCGCTGTTCCACCTCGGCGTCGTAGGCACTCCGGTCTCCGCCGAACCACAGCTCGATGCACTCCTCCTCCGACGCACAGCCATACTCCTGCCACAGCGGGACAGACTCCTCCGCCAGGGCGGGAACGCACAGCGTCAGGGCCAATACCAGCGTCAGCATCCAGGAAAACACGCGCTTCATGACTCTTCACTCCTTTTTTGATTGTACGGCCCGGCGGGCCGGCTGCTCACCCTCTCCGGGGCGACGGCCCCGGGTATCTCTCACGCCGCCGAAGCGGCCAGCACGGACTCCAGCAATGCCTGGGCGCTGAGGCCCTCCACGCCCTTGATGGGCGCGGAGAACATGGCATCATCAAACAAGTCCTCATTCTTTTCCATGATGTATGTCAGATACGGTCCGCGGGTCACGGTCCAGGGGTCCTTGCTCCCCACGTCCTCCCGGGCCCACCAGTTGTAGCCGTCCAGATAGTTCTCGCAGGCCTCTTCCCAGCTGGAAAAATTGTCATGGAGGGCCGTGGCGGCGGGCTCCAGCAGCGCCAAAGCCTCCGGGTAGGTAAGATACCCCGCCGCATAGCCCCACTGGACCAGGTTGCTCATGCGGAACAGGTCCCAGCAGAGGATGCCCCGCTCGCCCCACTTTTCCCCCAGGGCCTTGGTGTAGGGGAACATGTAGGCATCCATGCCTGTGGCCTGGGAGAGCAGGGCGCGGTACTGCGCGTCCGTCATGGAGGAGATCATGTCCACGTCGTGGAGGAAGCTTGCATTGTGCCCGGCCACCGTCATGGCGCACACGGTCTGGATGAGCTCTGTCCGGTCGTGGATGCTCCAGCCGTCTTCCAGCATGTACCGGGCCCACTCATAGGTATAGACCGTGCCCATGGCCATGGGCTGGCCGATCACATCCTTGCTGTAGGACTGGCCCCGGCCCTTGCCGCCGAACACCGTGAGGTTGCCGCCGTTGTTGGCGGCGCCCAGATAGGCACCCATGGCCATGGCCCACTGCTCCAGATTCGTGTCTCCCGCCAGGGCCTTGTTCTCCGTCACAGCGGCCGTGCGGGTGTCGGAGATCCACTGGATGTTCTGGCCGAAGAGCTCCGAAACATACCGGGCGGGGATCATGGTCCGGCCGTTTTCAATGTAGGGCGCCACATCCATCTGGAAGGGTTCGCCGTTGACGGTGCAGGTCTTGCTGCCGATGGGCATGATGATCTCCACCCCCGCCCGGACGATGCGGGCGGCCTTGAGGGTGCTGTCATAGGACACGTCGGCGCCCATCTGCTCCGCCAGGCACCGCACCGGGATCATGGTCCGGCCATTGACCACCCGGGCCAGGTTCTCCGTGTCGATCCGGTTGCCGTCCAGCGTCACCTTGGCCCGGGTCTTGGCCAGCTCCGCTTCCGCCCTTTCAGCAGGGAGGTTTTCCTGGATGGTGGCCCAATCCGCCTCCGTCACCAGATCCATCAGCGGGCAGTCCCGGAACTGCTCCATGGTGTAGCCGGACCGGTCCAGGAATTCCTCCAGGACCAGGCCGGAGAAGGTCTGGTTGGTGCCTGGGCTGCACTCCACCATCCCCGCCCGCAGGTACCACAGCGTCAGCAGGTTGTATGTGGCGTCATCCCGGGTGCCGCCCTCGTCCAGGTAGGTGTCCTGAGCCAGGCCGAAGTAGCGCCGGGCCTGCGCCACGGCCGTCCGCTTGCCGGCATTCAGCGTGTACTGTACGCCGATGAGGCCCAGCTCGAACCGCAGCGCCGCAGGAGCACCCGTCTTTTCTCCTACCAGCCAGTCCTCGTACCGGTCGTCCCCCTTCTTGGGCTGGAGATTCCCGGCAGCCGCGTCGGAGCGCAGACGCTCCACGATCTGCCAGGTCTCGCCGGTATAGACGTCGTCCGCTTCAAAGACCGTATACTCCCAATCCTTCACCCACCCGGGCCGCTCGGGAGCCGCCGCCAGGGCAGGAACGCACAGTGTCAGGGCCATTACCAGGGAAAGTGCCAGAGCGAGGATGCGTTTCATAATGGGTTCCTCCTTTTCGTTTCCCCGCCCCGGGCAGGGAAATAGATTCCGGTAAAAACTTCTCATAAAACGGGAGCATCGGCAAATCTTCCGGCATCAGAAAAACCGCGCGGCAGCCAGTACGCCGAACACCAGGCAGTCCATAGTAATCAAAAAAACCCCATCCCGCGGGAAATGCGGCGGCGGTTCGCAGGGGTGTCATCCGTCAGACGGCGGTCTGTCTTGCAGGAATAGATTCCGACATCTTTGTAATAAAAGAACATGCCGCACCCCACGTCCGTGCAGGCCAGAACAAGGCCCAGCACCAGAAGATAGACGAAGCACACGCCGCCCAGCAGCAAAAACAGCCGTTCCTTTCCCGACACAGCCGTTCGCCTCCTCTTCTGTGCGCGGCAGACGATTTCATAACGCGCTCTTGCGCGCCGGCTCTCGCATCCGCTCGGCCCCAGGACCACATCGCACCAGCCGGTTGCCAGGCCGGGGGGCAATTACGAGATATCCGCCATTTCGAGGTATTTGTAGCCGTTTTCCGCGATATGGTCCTTGCGCCCCTGGAGGTTGTCGCCCAGCAGCAGGTCAAAGACCTCCGCCGTGGCGGCCACATCCTCGGGCATGACCCGGATAAGCCGCCGGGTCTCCGGGTTCATGGTGGTCAGCCACATCATGTCCGGGTCGTTCTCGCCCAGACCCTTGGACCGGTCGATCTTGTACTTCTTGCCCTCCAGGGTCTTGACAATATCGTTTTTCTCCTTGTCGGAGTAGGCAAACCAGGTCTTGTCGCCGCAGTTGATCT
>CABQCB010000151.1 GCA_902462475.1 uncultured Oscillibacter sp.
CCTCGTTGGCCATGGTGCCGTAGCCCTGCATGATCCAGGCGGGGATCTCCTCGTAGCCCTCCCAGGCCGTGTCCTGCACCACCACGCCGTGCTCGGTCTCGGCAGCCTCGGCGGCGGCAATACGCACGCAGTCGTCGTAGTTCACTTCCTCGATGGTGACCTGCGCGCCCTCCTTGGCAATGTTGTCAAAGCGGGACTGGCTGGAGCCCTTGGGCATGTGCACCACGGCCTTCTGGCCCAGCTTGTTGGCCGCCCAGGCAACGCCGCGGCCATGGTTGCCGTCGGTGGCGGTGAAGAAGGTGGCCTGGCCGAACTCTTCACGGAAAGCGGGGCTGGTGAGATATTCATAGGTCATCTCGCCCACATCCCGGCCCATCTGCTGGGCAATGTAGCGGCCCATGGCAAAGGAGCCGCCCAGAACCTTGAACGCGTTGAGGCCGAAGCGGTAGGACTCATCCTTGACATATACGCCGCCCAGGCCCAGGTTCTTTGCCATGCCGTCCAGCTTGGCAAGGGGAGTGATGGAATACTGGGGGAAGCTGCGGTGGAAGGCCCGCGCCTTCGCCACGTTCTCCGTGGACATGACGGAAAGCTGCCGGTCGTCGCTGGAGGGCATCCGATTGGCCGCCCATTTAATGGTATCCTTCATGAACTGACCTCCTAAAAATTTTTAGATGACCAAATTTTTTATTAGTTTCCTGTCTCAATCATACCATAGACCCGTGGGAAGTCAAGGGCTTTTTCCGCCTTTTTTCCGCCGGAGCGGCAAGCTTTTTTCGACCGGGCCTGTCCGCCGGCCGCCGGCCCCTCCGCCGCCGTTTCCGCGTGTGCGCTCCGTCTCTTGGAAAAATCCACAAAAAAGGATCGATTCAGAGCAAAGCAATCGTTTTTCAAATGGTTTCCTTATAAAAAATACGTAATTTTATTGTCCCGTTTTGGTGTTACCGCTTTGTTACCCTTTGTTTTTCAATCCAGTTTTTTCCTTTCAATTTCTGTCGCTTTACGTCACAAGTGGGGAACAGATCGCTTTTCGATCCAGGAAAACTTGACAAAAGTGGGTCCCGGGTGTATACTGACTCCAGTTTTTTGATCGGTAACAAAAGTTACAAATTGTTTTCTCTCAAAAAAACAACCCAGGGTCTGGCGCCATTTTCGGGTGTCCGGCCATGCCGAAGCTTTTCAGGAGGTACACTTTGAACAATCAAAACCGACAGAAAAAACTGCATGATTTCTGGAGACGCCGGGGCCTGTTCGTCACCGGCCTGGCCATGACCTTCTTTGTCAGCTGGGCTGCCATGGGCCATGCCGCCGCCCTCTACATCTTCACCGGTGTGGACGACGCCGCCATCGTGCTGGACGACAGCACGGACGAGGTCCCCGATCTGTCTTCCCAGCTGGTCTATGTGTCCACCAGCAGCCAGGGCTATGATGTGACCCTGGCCGCCGGCCAGACCGTGACCATCCACCATCAGGGCTCCATCATCTCCGCCCAGACCCGCAAGGAGACCATTTCCTCCCTGCTGAGCCGCCTGCACATCGAGCCGGCGCCTCTGGAGATGGTGGCCGTGGACCTCTCCGGTCCCGGCGTGGAGCTGACCATCACCGATTCCCTGACCTATTACGACAAGGTGCGGGAGACCGTGGCCTATGAGACGGTCCGAGTGGCCAACCCCGAGCTGCCCAAGGGCACCGAGCGGGTGGTGCAGGCCGGTTCCAACGGCGAGCGCACCGCCATTTACGAGGTCATCTGGTCCGGCGGCGAGCAGGTCGCCCGCCACTTTGTGGAGGAAGTGGACAGCACCGCCGTCAATGAGATCATCGAGTACGGCACCGCCGCCACCTCTGTCACTGCCAATGACCGCATCGCCAGCGTGCAGAAAAACGCCGACGGCAGCGGCACGCTGGTCTTTTCCTCCGGCGCCACGCTGAACTTCTCCAGCGCCAAATCCATGACGGCCACCGCTTACACCTCCGGGTACGGCGGCGCCGACAACTGCACCGCCACCGGTACCGCCGTCCGCAAGGGCGTGGTGGCCGTGGACAAGAGCGTGATCCCCCTGGGCACCAAGATGTATATCGTCGCCAGCGACGGCAGCGTGGTCTACGGCATGGCCACCGCGGAGGACACCGGCGTGCGGGGCAACAAGGTGGATCTTTATTACGACACCTATCAGCAGTGCATCAACTTCGGACGGCGCAGCTGCACCGTCTATATCCTGGAGTGAGCATCCGCTCCTCCGCTGAAATCATGTAAAATGTTTCTTCCCCGGCACCCAAAGGTGCCGGGGAAGTTTTTTTACAGCGTCTCCAGCAGCGGCGGCAGCTGGGCAAGGTCGGTGATGGTGTAGTCCGGCCGGATGTCCTGCCGGGGCGCTTCGCCGCTGCGGTTGAACCAGCAGGTGCGGATGCCGGCGTTGCGGCCGCCCCGGATGTCAGAGGTGAGGCTGTCGCCCACCATGAGGGCCGTTTCCCGGGAAAAGCCCGGGATGGAGGCAAAGGCCCGGTCGAAAAACTCCCGGCGGGGCTTGTCGGCGCCCACCTCCTGGGAGATGAAGATGCCCTTGAACCACCGGGCAAGGTCCGCGCTTTTCAGGCGGCTATGCTGCACCGAGGCCGCCCCGTTGGAGGCAAGATACAGATCATACCGGGGAAAAAGCTCCGCCAGCAGCTCCGGCGCTCCGGGGATGAACCAGTGCCCCTGGCCCAGGTACGTCTCATACCGCTCGCAGGTCTGCGCCGGGTCCAGCGCCAGCCCCAGCTCCTCAAAGAGCAGGGCAAACCGCCCCACCAGCACCTGCTCCCGGGTGAGGACGCCGTCCTCCAGCAGCTCCCACTGGCGGCGGTTGATCACATGATACCGCTCCAGCACCGCCTCCTCCGCCGGGGCGCCCGCCTCCGTCAGCGCCCGGCGCAGTGCCACAGCCTCGGCCCGGTCAAAGTCCAGCAGCGTATTGTCCAGATCGAAAAAAATCGTTTTGACCATAGTCGGCTCCCTTCTTGTAGATAGGGCCATTGTAGCGTCTCGGGGAAGATTTTGCAACCACAGCCCATCCGGGACTTTCCAAGAAGCACCTTTTTTGCTATACTGAATATACTTTTGGAAAGGCGGTAGAGCCATGAACCTTTGTGATTACGATACCATCCGCGCCCTGCTGGGGCGGCACGGATTCCATTTTTCCAAGTCCATGGGGCAGAATTTCCTCATTGATCCCCAGGTGCCCATGGATATTGCAGCGGCCTCCGGCGCCGACAGCACCTGCGGCGTGCTGGAGATCGGCCCGGGCATCGGCCCCCTGACCGCCCAGCTTGCCCAGCGGGCTGGCAAGGTGGTCTCCGTGGAGCTGGACGCCTCCCTGCTGCCGGTGCTGGAGGAGACCATGGCCCCCTACCCCAATGTGGAGATCGTCCCGGGCGATGTGCTGAAGCTGGATCTTGCCGCTCTGGCAGCGGAAAAATTCCAGGGGCTCACGGCCATGGTATGCGCCAATCTGCCCTACAACATCACCACCCCCATTCTCGAAAAGCTGGTGGAGACGCCCTGCTTTGAAAGCTTCACCGTCATGATCCAAAAAGAGGTGGCCCAGCGCCTGTGCGCCCCGGAGGGCTCCGCCCAGGGCGGCTCCTTCTCGTTGTTCCTGCGCTATTACATGGAGCCGGAATACCTCTTCGACGTGCCCGCCGACCGCTTTTTGCCCCCGCCCAAGGTGACCTCCGCCGTCATCCGGTGCGTCCGCCGTTCCCGCCCCGCCGTGGAAGTGGAGGACGAGGCATTTTTCTTCAAGGTCATGCGGGGGGCGTTTTTGCTGCGGCGCAAGACCCTCTCCAACAGCCTTGCCGCCGCCCTGCCGGCCTATTCCCGGGCCCAGGTCCAGTCCGCTATGGAGCGCTGCGGCCTTGCGCCCACCGTCCGGGGCGAGGCGCTGACGCTCCGGGACTTTGCCGCCCTGGCTCGCACTCTGAAAGAGGAGACGTAAAGGTTTTCCTTGTGTTCCACCCCCTGATACAGTATAATAAAGTGTAAATATAGAATCACAGGAGGAGTGTCCATGTCCACGAAGGCCTATTATTCCAGAGATGAAATCGGCGCGGGGAAGGTCGGTTTTTCCAAAACCCGCTCCATTATCGAAGCGCCGTTTTACGGCAACAATGTGATCAAGGTCAACACATTGCGTGAAGCCTACGAGCTGGCGAAAAACTCTCCCGGCACCGTGGTGACCGACATGCCCGTCTACCGGGGCGAGGAGTTCGGCCTGGAGCCGGACGCCAAGGTACTGCTCTTTAACGACGGCTCCATCACCGGCCGCTACGCCCCCGCCCGCCGCATCGCCGGCAAGGAGGGCGTGGACTGCGCCGCGCTGGACAAGATCCTCATGGACGCCGTGTATGATACCCGCTGGAAGACCATGTACCACGCGGAAGTGTACATCGGCCTGGACCCGGAGTTCATGGTCAAGGCCCATCTGCTCATTCCCGAGGGGGAGGAGAACATCCTCTATAACTGGATGCTGAACTTCCAGTACCTGTCCGACGAGTACACCCGCATGTACAAATCCCCCCGCCCCATCGGCGGCGGCACGGAGCCGGACGTGTACATCTTCTCCGATCCCCAGTGGACCGGCGCCCCCGGCCAGGAGGACGTGTGCGACCCCAAGTGCCTGTGCTACTTCAACACTGACTCCAACTGCGCCGCCATCCTGGGCATGCGCTACTTCGGTGAGCACAAAAAGGGCACGCTGACGCTGGCCTGGGCCATCGCCAA
>CABQCB010000152.1 GCA_902462475.1 uncultured Oscillibacter sp.
GCTTCAACCTCAAGTGGAACATGGGCTGGATGAACGACATGTGCCACTACCTGAAAATGGACCCCTGGTTCCGCCAGGACCACCACAAGGACATCACCTTCTCTATGATGTATGCCTTCTCGGAGAATTTCGTGCTGCCCATCTCCCACGACGAGGTGGTGCACATGAAGGGCTCCGTGGTGGGCAAGATGCCCGGCGACTACGAAAATCAGCTCCGGTGCCTGAAGGGCTTTTACGCCTACCTGCTGGCCCACCCCGGCAAGAAGCTCCTCTTCATGGGCGCGGAGATCGGCCAGTGGCATGAGTGGGATTCCGACGGCCAGCTGGACTGGTATCTGCTGGACCGGCCGGAAAACCAGAAGATCCATCGTTTCTTCAAGGAGATCAACGCCTTTTACAAGAAGGAGCCCGCCCTTTGGGAGATCGATTTTGATTGGGAGGGCTTCGAGTGGCTGGTGAGCGACGATAACCACAACAACGTGGTGGTGTTTTTGCGCAAGGACCGCAAGGGCCGCGACCTGCTGTGTGCCATCAACTTCTCACCCAATACCTATGAAGATTACCGGATGGGCGTGCCCGCCCACCGCAGGTATGTTCCCGTGTTCAACACGGATGCGGAGATCTACGGCGGCGCCGGCTTCGGGGATACCCAGCCGGTGCCGGTGGAGGCCATTCCCTCCCACGGGCGGGAGTGCTCCGCGGCGATCCGCATCCCGGCGTTCGGCGCGGTGTTCCTGCGGGGAGAGGGGACGTTCCCCAAGCCCAGAAAGAAAAGTAAGGCAAAGGAGCTGGAGAAAACATGAAAAAAGAATGTATCGCCATGTTGCTGGCCGGCGGCCAGGGCAGCAGACTCTATGTCCTGACCGGTGAAATGGCGAAACCGGCGGTCCCCTTCGGCGGGAAGTACCGCATCATCGACTTCCCCCTTTCCAACTGCACCAATTCCGGCATCGATACCGTGGGCGTTTTGACCCAGTACCGGCCTCTGGAGCTCAACAGCTACATCGGCAGCGGCCAGCCCTGGGACTTGGACGGCTCCACCGGCGGCGTCCACATCCTGCCCCCCTACATGGGCAGCAAGGGCGGCACCTGGTACAAGGGCACGGCCAACGCCATCTATCAGAACATCGGCTTCATCGACCTCTATGATCCCGACTATGTGGTGATCCTCTCCGGCGACCACATCTACAAGATGGACTACTCCAAAATGGTGGAGCGCCACAAGGAGGCAAACGCCGCGTGCACCATCTCCGTCATGGAGGTGCCCTGGGCGGAGGCGTCCCGCTTCGGCATCATGAGCGTGGACGAGCAGGACATGATCACGGAATTTGCCGAAAAGCCCAAGGAGCCCAAGAGCAACCTGGCGTCCATGGGCATCTACGTATTCTCCTGGCAGACCCTGCGCAAGTACTTAACGGAGGACGAGGCCGACCCCGCCTCCGAAAACGACTTCGGCAAGAACGTGATCCCCGCCATGCTGCGCAACGGCGAGCGGATGGCGGCCTACCGCTTCGCCGGCTACTGGAAGGACGTGGGCACCCTGGAGTCTCTCTGGGACGCCAACATGGATATGCTCTCTCCCGAGTCCGGATTGGACCTGCTGGATGAGTCCTGGCCCATCTATGCCCGCTCCGTCAACGCGCCGCCGGCGTACCTGGGCTCGGACTGCCAGGTGACCCACAGCGCCATCAACCGCGGCAGCGAGCTGGAGGGCGTGGTGGAAAACTCTGTCCTGGCGCCCAACGTGAAGGTGGGCAAGGGCGCGCGGGTCAGCTATTCCGTGCTCATGCCCGGCACCGAGGTCAAGCCCGGCGCCGTGGTGGAATACGCCATCCTGGGCGAGAACTGCTCTATCGGTGAGGGCTGCCAGGTGGGCGGCACCCCGGAGAGCACGGCGCCCGCCCCCTGGGGGCTGACGGTGCTGGCACCGGAGTGCGTGCTGGAAGACGGCAAGAAGGTTCGCCCCGGCGTCATGCTGGGCCGCAATGGTGAGGAGGTGTCCAAATGAACGGTCTGCACGGTATCATCTTTTCCTATGAAAAGCGCAACGATCTGCGGGAGCTGACGGAGATCCGTTCCGCGGCCTCCATTCCCTTCGGCGGCCGCTACCGGGCGGTGGACTTCGCCCTTTCCAATCTGGTCAACGCCGGCGTCACGGACGTGGGCGTGGTGCTCCACGGCCGCTATCAGAGCATGGTGGACCACCTGGGCACCGGCAAGGTGTGGGATCTTTCCCGCAAGCGGGGCGGCCTGCGGATCCTGCCTCCGTTCAACTACCAGCGCAACTGGGGCGTGCTGCCCTTCCGGGGCAAGATGGAGGCCCTGGCCGGCGTGCGCAGCTACCTGGATACCATCCGTCAGGACTATGTGGCCCTCATGGACGGCGATCTGGTGGTGAACCTGCCCCTGTCCGATATCTATGATTCCCACGTGAAGTCCGGCGCGGACATCACCGTGGTCTGCGGAGACGACAGCTTCGCCACCGAGGACGGCACTTACTTTGAAAAGAACGAGGACGGCCGGGTGACGGAGGTGCTCTATAACCTCCACCGTCCCCGGGGCTACCGCGGCCTGGAGGTGTACATCATCTCCACCGCCATGCTCAAGGAGCTGGTGGACGAGTGCGCCGCCAAGGACCAGTTCAGCTGGCGGCGGGACGTGCTGCGGGCCAAGAAGGATACGCTGAACCTGCGCTGCTACATCTGGAAGGGCTTTGCCGCCCAGATCCGCTCCGTGCAGGAGTACTATGACCGCAGCATGCAGCTGCTGGACCCCGCCATCCGGGCGGACCTGTTCTGCGCCCAGCGGCCCATCCGGGCCAAGGGGGCCGACAAGTCCTCCACCTATATCGGCTCGGAGGGCAAGTGCGTTAACTCCCTGGTGGCCGACGGCTGCCGCATCGAGGGCACGGTGGAAAACTCCATCCTGTTCCCCGGCGTGGTGGTGGAGGCCGGCGCCGTGGTGCGCAACTGCGTGCTCTTCAAGGAGGATATCATCCGGCGCAATGCCCAGCTGGCCTATATCATCGCGGACAAGGACGTGGAGGTGCTGGCGGACCGCACGCTCATGGGTCATGCCACCTATCCCATCGTGCTGGCCAAGGGCAGCGTTGTTTAAAGTGTGTGGAGAGGGGGGACGCCGTCCCCCCTTTTCTCGGGAGCGGTGAAAACCGCGTCCGGATAGCCGCCTGCGGGGCGGCGCGGGGGAGCGCAGCTCCCCGCCCTTTGTTTTGGAAAGGGAACAGGAAAGGAGAAAAACTATGAAGATTCTGTATGCAACCAGCGAGGCGGTCCCGTTTTGTAAAACCGGCGGTCTTGCGGACGTGGCCGGCTCCCTGCCTCCGGCTCTGGCGGCCGAGGGCGCCCAGGTGGCGGTGATATTGCCCCTGTACCAGCGGGTGAAGGAGCGCTTCGGCGATCAGCTGACCTATCTTTGCTATGACTATGTGGACCTCGCCTGGCGGCACAACTACTGCGGCCTGTTCTCCATGGAGAAGGACGGCGTGACCTGGTACTTCCTGGATAACGAGCAGTATTTCAACCGCCCTGAGCTCTACGGCTACATGGACGACGGCGAGCGCTTCGGCTTCTTCTCCCGGGCCGTGGTGCGCATGCTGCCCCACCTGGGCTTCTGGCCGGAGGTCATCCACTGCAACGACTGGCAGACGGCGCTGGTGCCCATCTACCTCAAGGACGACGGCGTGCGGGAGGACCGCTTCCGCAGCATCCGCACCACGCTGACCATCCACAACATCGAGTACCAGGGCCGCTACGGCAAGAACACCCTGGGCGACCTGTTCGGCCTGGACCACGGCTGGGCGGACGACGGCACCATCCTCATGGACGGGGACGTGAACCTGCTCAAGGGCGCCATTTTGTGCGCCGACGCCGTCAATGCCGTCTCTCCCACCTATGCCAACGAGCTGAAGATGGCCTACTTTGCCCACCGGCTGGACGGCATCATGCGCCAGTGCGGCTACAAGCTCTCCGGTGTGCTCAACGGCATCGACATGAACCGTTACGACCCCGCCGCCGACACCCACATCGCCCACAATTACTCCAAGGACGATATGAGCGGCAAGGACGTGTGCAAGGCGGAGCTGCAGCGGCTGCTGGGTCTGCGGGAAGAGCCCTACGTGCCCATCGTGGGCATCGTCAGCCGCCTGGTGTCCCACAAGGGACTGGACTTGATTTGCGAGGTGCTCCATGATATGATGGAACTCCCGCTGCAGCTGGTGGTGCTGGGCAAGGGCGACCGCAAGTACGAGGAGTTCTTCCACTGGGCATCCCAGCAGTATCCCGGCCGTATGGCCGTCCGGCTGGACTACAATGAGGACCTGTCCATGGCCATTTACGCCGGCGCGGACCTGTTCCTCATGCCCTCCAAGAGCGAACCCTGCGGACTGAGCCAGATGATCGCCATGCGCTACGGCACGGTGCCCATCGTGCGGGAGACCGGCGGACTGAAGGATACGGTGCAGCCCTACGAGGCCTGGCGGGATGCCGGCACCGGCTTCACCTTCGCCAATTACGCCAGCGGCGACATGCTGTATGTGATCCGAGAGGCCGTGTATCTCTATAAGGATTATCCCGACGCCTTCGGCCGCCTGCGTCAGCGGGCCATGTCCTGCGACTTCAGCTGGAAGCGCAGCGCCGGAGAGTATCTGCGGATCTATGCGGGCATCACCGGCCAGCCCTGGCCCCCGGTAGAGACCGCTCCCACCGTGGAGGAGGCGCCCGTGGAGGCC
>CABQCB010000153.1 GCA_902462475.1 uncultured Oscillibacter sp.
CATCCGCTGTGCAAACGGCTCCACCCGCAGGGTGGACGTCACCGGCCTGGAGCTTCAGGAGTCCGTGGATGTCATCCTGGCGGAGCTTAACCGGGAGGTGGCCTGATGGCGGAGATCGTTGTTTGGCAGGACGGCCGCCCCAAGTGCCGCTACATAAACTGTGTGCCGACGCCGGAGGAGCAGCGCTCTCTCCGGCGGGGCGGCTGTGAGATCCGTGTGGACGGCAAGGCCGTCAAAACCATCATCAGGGAGGAGCCCAATGGAACGACATAACTATACCGGGCGAGAGCGCCGGCAAAAAGCGGCGGCGCGGATCGCCCTGGCGGTGTGGCTGGTGGCCGTCCTGGTCCTGCTTACCGTTACGGCCAGGGCGGTGGGGATGTGAGAGACAAACCCATGCCGCCGTGCAAGGCGTGCCATTGCCATGCACCTGGCTGTCACAATAAAGATACCTGCCCCGCCTGGGGCAGGTATCAGTCCGCGTTGACGGCGTATCACACTGCAGAGCGCTCCCGCATCGACCGGGAGCGGATCTATGGAGATTATATGGCGAATCGGAGAAAAAACCGACCACGCAGGCGTGAAGAAAGCCGCCCCTAACGGGGCGGCTTGGGACCATCATATGCATCGAGTATCGGGCGGAAATACTGCTCTTCTGCCTGCGCCCTCGCTTTGGCTGCGTCCTCCAGCGAATGGAAACGACCGATGGTAATGGATTTGCGTCGGACGGTGATCTTGGCGATCCATCGCTGCTCTCTCTTGCTCCAGTAGACGCCTTTGACACCGCTCTTGCTGTTTTTGTTGGCCTTACGATCCGGGCGAATGGCGGAGAGTGTAGTTCCGTCTACCTGACCAACCGCCTCTGGGAGCCTCTCGGCCGACGCCTGCGCCAGCAAACACCCGCAGCTGAGCACCTTCCCGCTGAGCAGATCTTTACGGGTCCTGACGATTTCTCGGCCGCAGTCGCACCGGCACAGCCAGCCCATCCGCTGTCCGTTGGCCATAGGAGCATCAAGCTCGCAAGGGCCTAAGACGGTGAGTCGGCCAAACCGCTGGCCGGTCATATCTTTTGTCGATGAACGGGATGTCTCTTTCCGGGAGCAGCCGCAGCTCCTGGTCCCGTTTTTCCCGGTCAACGCATTTTGCAGCACGGTGATCTCCCGGCCGCAGTCACACCGGCACCGCCAGCGGCGTGTAGGCTTGCCGCCGGGTGAGCGGTAGGGCTCTTGCTCCAGCTCCAGGACTGTGAGCCGCCCAAACCGCTGGCCCGTTAAATCTTTCGGCGCTGCCATCTTACCACTCCTCGATCTCGTCCTTGTATTGCTCCACCCAGGTGCCTGCAAACACGTCGGACAGGGAATCGAGCCGGATATCGTCGATGCAGGCGTCATTTTCCTCGCACCAGGCGTTGATGATATCGTCCACAGGCTCAGCAACATCGCCAAGGTCATCGATATCAAAGCCGTCCTCATAGAGCGCATTGAGAGCAGCCAGCCGGTGAGATCCGGTGATCAGCCTGCCCATGGACTCCACCACCAGGATGGGGGCGCCCTGCCAGCCGTTGGCGCGAATGGAGTTGACGAGCTCTTCCACGCGCTGGGAGGCTGTTTTGTTGATTTCCGCAAAATGCAGGATCTCAGTAGCTTTCATGTCTTTTTCCTCCTGGGCGGTGCCTCTCTTGATGATTCAATTATACGATAATATTATCGTAATGTCAAGGGGGAGATCAAAAAATCAGGAATTTTCGCGGCCTGCGTCATAGGCCATCTTAAGCAGCGCCATGGTCTCGCCGATGTGCTGCGCGCTGTACTTATCCCACCAGCTATCCGGGATGCGCTCCAGCAATGCGGCGCAGGTGTCCGGGTATCTGCGCCAGCCGCTGTACTCCTTGGCCTGCTCCACTTTGAGCAGGTGACGCCGCTCCTCCGGGGTCAGCCCATCGTATGCCTCCTTGGTGAGGAGCTCCCGCATCTTGAGCAGCTTTGGCTGCTCCGATCCGGGATCGTCAGACAGCTCGTCCGGGGCGACGCCCAGCACGGATGAGATGGCACTGATATTTTTGTGGGACATATTGCCGATCTTGGACCGGCCGGCAATGGCGTACTGGATCAGACGCAGGGGGACGCCGGAGAGACGGGACAGCTCGCTTTGACTCATATCTGCAGCGGAAAGGGCCTCTTTGATGGTCATGGTAATGCCTCCTTTGTGATTAAGCGGCGACAAATTCGCCGGTCAGGTTGTTGACGTAGCCAATCTTTTCGGTGCGCTTGCGGTTCCAGGCGTTGGTGTACACGGCCACCTCGATGTAGGTGCGGTTGTGTCCACCCTTGGCCCAATCGTTGACGCAGACCTTGGTGTTCCAGTCGATCTCGCTGGCAACGGATTCGGCGGTGTTCATGGCCTTGGCCAGAGCCCAGGCGGACTTGAGTGCCACGGACATGGAGACGTTTGCGCTGCGGCGGATGTTCCAGGCGTTGACCATGATCTCGTGCTTGTTATACATAACTCGTACCTCCTGGGGTGTTCCCCTCTTGATGATTTAATTATACGATAATATTATCGTAATGTCAAGAGGAATCCCAGGGGAAATATAAAAATTTGAAAGGATGGATGCGTGATGCTCAATAAAATCATTCTCATGGGCCGCTTGGTGCGGGACCCGGAGCTGCGCCGCACGGGGAGCGGTACCGCCGTGGCCTCGCTGACGCTTGCGGTGGACCGGGACTATAAGAGCCAGAGCGGCGAGAAGGAGACGGACTTCATCGACATCGTGGCCTGGCGGAGCACTGCGGAGTTTGTCAGCAAGTATTTCGCCAAGGGCCGTATGGCCGTGGTGGAGGGCCGGCTCCAGGTCCGGGACTGGACGGATAAGGACGGCGGCCGTCGCCGCAGCGCCGAGGTGGTAGCGGATAACATCTACTTTGGAGACAGCAAGCGTGCGGTGTCCGATTCGGACACACATCCGGCCGGGGAGATCACGGAGATCCCAGAGGGCGAGGAAGGGGAGTTGCCGTTTTGAGCGTCAAGCTATTTTGTGACCGCTGCGGGCAGGAGTGCAAAAAGCACTGGGAGCTGCGGGTCCATACGGATGCCAGCTGCCTGCGGGCTGATTTTACGCGGGTACTTTGCAAATCGTGCGCGGCTGACATTATGAGCCTGGTAAACCCGGGCACGGATGCATCAGTGGCGACAACCGGTCAGAAGGCGATGGATCGGGAGCATCTGATCGCTGCCCTGAAAATGATGCAGGTGGAGACCGGAAGCCTGGTATGCCTGGGCTGTGGACATGAGCATAACTGCGGCGTTCATGGCTGCGCCATTCTTCGGGAGGCGGTGGAGCAGCTGGAGGAGCAGCATTTTGATGCCAGTGAGCCGCTGACAGCAGAGCAGCTGCGCAAAATGCATTTTGCGCGAGTGCAGATCGTATATCCACCGCAGTACGAGGGAGATCCGGGTTGCTGCGAAGATGGTGTGGTTATGTACGGAAAGCTCTACAGCCTGGAAACATTGGATGGGGCCGGTTTTGAGGAATTGCTGTCGGATGCTATGGACGGAGAAACGCTGGATAGTCCAACAGGGAATTATCAGGTGTTTCGTCAGCCAGCTGAGGAGGGGTAATGTGGAATTGATTTTTAATAAATCCACAAAAATGTGGGAAGAACGCAAAAACCATATGCGGTTGTTGAGTGCGAAACAAAAGATGATTATGAAATGCTTGAAAATCTTATCAAAGCAAAACTTGACGGTCGGTGTGTGGTACTTCCGTGCAAGGTCGGGGATATTGTCTATACCAACATGTCTATTCAGGGCGATAAATACAAAATGGCGGATAGACCGTATCCTGTGAAGGTTGTGTTTGTCGGAATGGGGGATGGGAAATCTTATTTCCATGTGAAGTATGACAACGGCAGATGCTTCCCATTTGATTTTGACCAGATCGGAAAAATCGTATTTCTTACCCGTGAAGCCGCTGCAGCTGCTCTGAAAGGAGGTCAGGATGCCTAAACAATCCGGTTATCTCCAACGGCAGGCGGCCCGGGAGCAAATCATCATTGACGCCGTAGATCAGACAGTCCGGCAGCTGATGCTGGACACGCTCCAGATTACGCTTCACACGGAGTATGGTTGGGGCTTTGACCGGATCAAGGCCCTCAGCGAGGCGTGGGCCAAGGTGTACAATCAGCTCCATAGTGCGGTGGAGCGGGGACCAGAGCAGGACGTGGCCCAGGAGCACCTGGACCGGGCTTTGGTGGAGATCATGCGGGGAAAACAAGAGTTGATCCCGTTCCCAGAGAGGTATCCTTATCTGAGGGAGATCAGATATGGCAAATAAGATCAATTTGCTATCACCAAACGATCTAAACCATCTGCGGCAGGCCATGGCGTCCGGGCAGGAGATCTCCTTGACTAGGACGCTGGGCGATGTGTCGGTGAGAGCCGGCACGTCGCCGGCGCCAGCCGTGTGGGGCTGTGACATGCTGGTGCGGCTGGAGCGCCGTGAGGGAGGGCTGTACAGCAGCCAATATTTTCGCAGCGTAGAGGAGATGATGCGGTACATATGAGTGCAGTTTGGTATTGCACCCGCCAGAGGGCGGGGCCGCTGGTCAAAGAGTGCCGGGCGCTACGGCCGCCGCTGGGACCGTCCGGCACCTGGCAGGATGCAGCGGACAAGCGGCAGCTGCGCAGGGGAGGAC
>CABQCB010000154.1 GCA_902462475.1 uncultured Oscillibacter sp.
TGCCGCTATGCGGAGAATCTGGTGCGCACCAGATTCTCCGCATAGCGGCAGATCTTGTCGTACACCTTGTCGCAGGCGCGCTTGGGGTCCGGGTCGCAGCAGCTGAGCAGGGAGATGCCCATGGTGATGGTGCGGATGTCCAGATGCTGCTGGTCGATCATTTCAATGGTGGAGAGGATCTCCTTTTGATTGAGCATAGCGTCCCCTCCTCAGATGTTGTGCATGGCGTCGAAGATCTCCTCCCGCTGGATGCGGATGGAAAGCTCCATCTTGGTGCCCAGCTGGGCGAGAGCTTCGCTCAGCTCGCCGATGGAGGCGGTGGACTTGCTCACATCCACAGCCATGACCATGGTGAATGCCCCATGGAGAATGGTCTGGGAGATATCCAGGATGTTGACGTTATACTCGGACAGCAGGATGCAGATGGCGGCGATGATGCCCACCTTGTCCTGGCCCACGACGGTGACGATGGCGTTCATAGGTCTCCTCCTTGCAGGGCGGCCCCCGGGGCGCCCGTTCTTTCGTATGTGCGGCACATCCGGCGCGCCGCGTACAGCGGCATTATTGTAGCACGGATGGGCCCAAATGTAAACCCGGCGCAGCGGGAGCAGCCCCGAAGGGCGTCCCGCTGCGCCGCAGCGATGCTTCAGATCTCATCAAAGAATTTGGCATGGATGGCCTTGACGGCCCGGTTCACGTCCTCCTCGTCCAGCAGGACGGAGACGCGGATCTCGGAGGTGTTGATCATCTGGATGTTGATGCCCGCCTCATAGAGCGCCTCGAACATCTTGGCGGCCACGCCGCAGTTGCTCATGAGGCCCGCACCCACGATGGACACCTTGCCGATGGCCTCGTCCGCCTCGATGTGGTCGAACCGGATGGCGTCCTTGTGCTCGTTGAGCACCCGCTCCGCCTCCTCCAGGTCCTTTTTGTGTATGGTAAAGGCAATATCCTTGGTATCTTCCCGGCCGATGGACTGCAGGATCAGATCCACGTTGATGTTGTTCCGGCTGAGCAGGTCGAACACCTGGAATGCAACGCCGGGGTTGTGCTGCAGCCCCACCAGGGCGATGCGTGCGATGCTGACGTCCTTTGCCACACCGGCAATATTGGTTTTCTCCACTTTTGTAACCTCCTTGACTTTCGTACCGGGCTTGCGCTCCAGGCTGGACAGCACTTCCAGGTCCACCCGGAACTTTTTCGCCAGCTCCACGCTGCGGTTGTGCAGCACCTGCGCGCCCTGGCTGGCCAGCTCCAGCATTTCGTCATAGGTGATCTCGTCCAGCTTTCTGGCATTGGGCACCAGACGCGGGTCCGTGGTGTAAACGCCGTCCACATCCGTATAGATCTGGCACAGCTTTGCGTGGAAGGCCGCCGCCAGCGCCACGGCGCTGGTATCGGAACCTCCCCGGCCCAGGGTCGTCACATCCCCCTGCCGGTCCACCCCCTGGAAGCCGGTGACCAGAACGATGCGGTGCTGGTCCAGCTCCGAGCGGATGCGCTCAGAGTCGATCCGCTTGATACGGGCGTCGGCATGGACGCCGGTGGACTGGATGCCCACCTGCCAGGCGGCCAGGGACACGCAGGGCAGTCCCATAGCCTCCAACGCCATGGCGCACAGCGCCACGGAGATCTGTTCGCCGGTAGACAGCAGCATATCCATCTCCCGCTTGGAGGCGTGGGGGTTGATCTCCTCCGCCTTGGCGATCAGGTCGTCGGTGGTGTCTCCCTGGGCGGAGAGCACCACGATCACGTCGTTGCCCTCCAGATACGTCTCCGCGATAATGCCCGCCACATTCCGAATACGCTGGGCATCCCGCACGGAGCTGCCGCCGAATTTTTGTACGATCAAACTCATAGTGTTTCCTTCTTTGCCTCAGATTGGTTGCGTCCCCCGGTTCATGGTATGCCGCCGGTTCGGCCGGCGTACCTTACAGCACCCGCAGGCAGGCCTGGGTCTGCAGTCCGGCGGTGAGATCGGCCGCCTTCCGGCCGGTCAGCTCGCCGGTGAGGAACACGGTGCCGTCCTCCTCCGAGAGCACCTGGATCTGTCCGAACGCCTCTTCCGCCCGCGCGGCGCTGTCCGCAACGCGCACATACCAGCGCCCGGAAAGCTCCATGGGGTCCACAAATCCGGCGGGATCGGCGTCCCAGCCCAGAGGCGTGCGGCGGACGCCGGACTGGAGAGCCTCCATCACGTCCGCCACGCAGGCAGACGCCGTGGGCAGGGAGCCTGCGCCCTTGCCGTAGAACATGACCTCGCCGGTGGCGTTGCCACGCACCACCACTGCGTTGAATACGTCCTCCACATTGGCAAGGGGCGTGTCCTCCGAAATGAGGTGGGGCGAGACATAGGCACTGCGCATCCCGTTCTCCAGACGCACGGCCCGGCCCAGCAGTTTGATGCGGTAGCCCGCCTGCTCCGCCGCCTTCACGTCTCTGAGGTCCAGGTGAGAGATGCCCTCCATGGGCACTGCCGCCGGATCGGTCTGGCGGCCAAAGGCCAGATCCGCCAGGATGCAGGTCTTGCGCCCGGCGTCGATGCCCTCCACGTCGGCGGTGGGGTCGGCCTCGGCGTAGCCCTTTTCCTGGGCCTCCCGCAGCGCGTCGGCAAAGGAGGCGCCGGTGCGCACCATGCGGGTCAGGATGTAGTTGGTGGTGCCGTTGAGGATGCCGTACACCTCGTCGATGCGGTTGGCAGCCATGCACTCGGTCAGCGGGTGCAAAATGGGGATGCCGCCGCCGACGCTGGCCTCAAAGAGGTAGCTGACGCCCTTCTCCCGGGCCAGGGCCAGCAGCTCACAGCCCCGCTCGGCCACCAGCTGCTTGTTGGCCGTGACCACGTGCTTGCCGGCGGCCAAAGCCCGGCGGGTATATTCGTAAGCAGCCTCCACACCGCCGATGGTCTCCACCACCACCCGGATGTCCGGGTCGCTTTCGATGCATCCGAAGTCATCGGTCATCCGGTCACGGTAAGGCCCGTCCTTAAAATGACGCACCAAAATGGTTTTCACCCGCAGGGGCTCGCCCAGCTTGCGCTCGATCTGCCGGGCGTTCTCCTCCACCACCTTGGCAACGCCCGTTCCCACCGTGCCAAGGCCCATAATCGCGATTTGAATCATCTCTCTAATATTCCTTTCCGCTCAGCCTGCCAAAATCTCAAATTTGATCACGTCGTCCAAACTGGCCACGTTGCTCATCAGCTGCTCCAAAGACTCCTCCATCTCCGAGGTCTCCGCGGAGATGGTCACCGCCGCGCAGCCGTTGGTGGGAATGCTCTGGTTGATGGTGAGGATGTTGGCGCCGGAGGACGCGAACACCGTCAGCACCCGGGACAAAATGCCCGCGTTGTCCTTGAGCATGGCATAGAACGTGATGATATGCTCGGACTTCATGTCATTGAAGGGCTGCACGGAATCCTTGTACTTATAGAATGCACTGCGGCTGATACCCGCCAGACGGGTGGCCGCACCCACGGTGTCCACTTCCCCGGTCTGCATCATGCGCTTGGCCTCCGCCACCTTGATGAAAATTTCCGGCAGCGCGTCTGCCGCCACAATATAATATTTAATCTCTCTGGCCATCTTTGTTTTCCTCCTGTGGTCATTTGTCCATCTATGTTGTTCATCTTAGCAAAAAAAAATCGCCCTTGCAACCGGAAGAGCGAAAATTTTTTTGGAGAATCTGGAAAACCGCCGCCGCATACCGGGGCAGTTCCTGTGAAAAGCGCCCAACAGGCAGGCGCCCGGCCTGGGGCCGGGCGCCATTTGCTCTTTTACGCACCGATCAGCGGACGCCGTGCTCCGCCTGGTAGACCGCCTTCATGGCACGGTAGGTCTCATAGCAGTCCAGCTTGGCCACCGTCTCGAAGGGGGCGTGCATGCTCAAAACCGGCACGCCCGCGTCCAGCGTGGTGATGTTGCGGTTGGCCATATAGGCCGCCACGGTACCGCCGCCGCCGGCATCCACCTTGCCCAGCTCCGCGATCTGCCAGACCACGCCGCAGCGGTCAAACAGGCCGCGGGCATAGGCCACCGTCTCGGCATCGGCGTCAGAGGCGCCGGACTTGCCCCGGGCGCCGGTATACTTGCAAAGGCCCACGCCGTAGTTGACATAGGCGGCATTGCGCTTTTCGTACACCTCGCCGTAATCCGGGTCGTAGGCCGCCGTCACGTCGGCGCTGAGGCAGAAGGAGTTTTCATAGCACCGCCGCAGCGCCGCGCCCTGAGATGCGCACAGGTCCTCCATGAACGTATCGAAGGCGGCAGACTGCATGCCCGTCACGCCGTCGGAGCCGATCTCCTCCTTGTCCGCCAGCATGCACACGGCGGTGCGCGCCGGTGTCTCGTCCAGATCCAGCAGCGCCCGCAGCGCCGCGTAGCCGCACACCCGGTCATCGTGGCCGTAGGCGCCGATCATGGAGCGGTCCAGGCCGATGTCGCAGGCGTTTGCCGCGGGGACGGCTTCCAGCTCGGCGGAGGTGAAGTCATCCTCCGTAAAGCCGTACTTTTCATAGAGCAGCTGCATCACTGCCAGCTTCACCCGGTTGGTGTCCTCCTCATCCCCCATGGGGCGGCTGCCCACCACCAGATTCAGCGACTCGCCGGGCACCGCCTCGCTCAGAGGCTTCTTGCCCTGCTCCATGCCCAGGTGGGGCAGCAGG
>CABQCB010000155.1 GCA_902462475.1 uncultured Oscillibacter sp.
GGCCCAGGCCTTCGTGCCCCTGGATCTTCTGGACATGTTCAAAAAAGAGACTGAGGCCGTGCTGGGCGCGGGCAAGTGCCACGTGGTGACCATCCGCCCCGAGGGCGGCGCGCGCCTTGCGTAAGGAGGAAACGGATATGATCGATACTGCCATTGCCCAGCTGCTTGACTATGCCCAAAGCCGCAGCCTCATCGAGCCGAGCGACCGCACCTGGGCCGCCAACCGCATCCTGGACGCGCTGCATCTTTCCAGCTGGGAAGCCCCGGCGTCTGTGCCGGAGCGGCCCCTGGAGGAGATCCTGAAAGAACTGCTGGACTACGCTGTCTCTCAGGGCATCGTGGAGGACAACGTCACCGCCCGGGACCTTTTCGACACGGAGCTCATGGGCCGTCTCACCCCCCGGCCCTCCGCCGTCATCGCCGCGTTCCGAGAAAAGCTGTCCGTCTCCCCCGAGGCGGCCACGGACTGGTATTACCGTTTCAGCCGGGACACGGACTACATCCGCACCTACCGGGTGGCCCGGGACGTGAAGTGGGTCACGTCCACGGCCTACGGCGACCTGGACATCACCATCAACCTCTCCAAGCCGGAGAAGGACCCCCGGGCCATCGCCGCCGCCAAGTCCGCCCCCCAGAGCGGCTATCCCAAGTGCCAGCTGTGCCGGGAGAACGAGGGCTACGCCGGCCGCATGAACCACCCCGCCCGGCAGAACCACCGCATCATCCCCATCACCATCGACGGTAAGGACTGGTTTTTCCAGTACAGCCCCTATGTCTACTACAACGAGCACTGCATCGTCTTCAACGGCGAGCACGTGCCCATGAAGATCGACCGCTCCGCGTTCCGCAAGCTCCTGGACTTCGTCATCCAGTTCCCCCACTACTTCGTGGGCTCCAACGCGGACCTGCCCATCGTGGGCGGCTCTATCTTGAGCCACGACCACTTCCAGGGCGGCCGCTACACCTTCGCCATGGAGCGGGCAGAGGTGGAGGAGAGCGTGACCTTCCCCGGCTTTGAAGATGTGGAGGCGGGCATCGTCCGCTGGCCCATGTCCGTGCTGCGGCTGCGCAGCGCCGACGACGGGCGGCTGGTGGACCTGGCGGAGAAGATCCTTGCCGCCTGGCGGGGCTACTCCGACCCGGATGCCTTCATCTTTGCCCAGACGAACGGGGAGCCCCACAACACCATCACCCCCATCGCCCGCAAGCGCGGCGGGAAGTACGAGCTGGACCTGGTGCTGCGCAACAACATCACCACCGAGGAGTTCCCCCTGGGCGTCTATCACCCCCACCCGGAGCTGCACCACATCAAAAAGGAGAACATCGGCCTCATCGAGGTCATGGGCCTTGCGGTGCTGCCTGCCCGGCTCAAGGGCGAGCTGCACGATCTGGCCCAGGTGCTGGTTTCCGGCGGCGACCTGCGGGCCGACGAGACCATCGCCAAGCACGCCGACTGGGCGGAGGAGCTGCAAAAGAAGTACACCTTCACGGCGGAGAACGTGGACGCCATCCTGCGGGACGAGGTGGGATGCGTGTTTGCCCGGGTGCTGGAGGACGCGGGCGTCTACAAGTGCACACCGGAGGGCCGGGCGGCCTTCCGGCGGTTTGTGGAGAGCGTCCGGTAAGAAACAACAAGGCCGCCCGGAGGCGGCAGAGAACAGAAGGAGGATACGCATATGAAAACCATTCTTGTTGCCGGCGGTGCCGGCTATATCGGCAGCCACATGGTGGCGCTGCTGGTGGAGCGGGGCTTCGACGTGATCGTGGCGGACAACCTGCGCACCGGCCACTGGCAGGCGGTCAAGGGCGCCAAGAAGTTCTACGTGGGCGACCTGAGAGACGGGGCCTTCCTGGATACCGTGTTCGGCGAAAACCAGATCGACGGCGTCATCAACTTCGCCGCCTACTCCCTGGTGGGCGAGAGCGTCACCGATCCCCTCAAGTACTACGGCAACAACGTGGCCGGCTCCCAGTCCATGCTGACGGCCATGAAGAACCACGGCGTTGATAAGATCGTCTTCTCCTCCACCGCCGCCACCTACGGCGAGCCAGAGAAGCAGCCCATCGAGGAGACGGACCGCACCGAGCCCACCAACCCCTACGGCGCCACCAAGCTTGCCATCGAGGGCATGCTCAAGTGGTGCGACAAGGCCTACGGCATCCACTATGTGGCGCTGCGCTATTTCAACGCCGCCGGCTCCAACCAGGATGTGGGCATCGGTGAGGACCACAGCCCTGAGAGCCACCTCATCCCCCTGGTCATGAAGACCGCTCTGGGCCAGAGAGACCACATCGGCATCTTCGGCGACGACTACCCCACCGCCGACGGCACCTGCATCCGGGACTATATCCACGTCCGCGACCTGGCGGAGGCCCACCTGCTGGCCCTGGAGCACCTGGAAAAGACCGGCGAGAGCGGCATCTTCAACCTGGGCAGCGGCGACGGCTACTCCGTCAAAGAGATCATCGACACCGCCCGGCGCATCACCGGTAAGGAGATCCCCGCCAAGGTGGAGCCCCGCCGGGCCGGCGACCCCTCCGTGCTCATCGCCTCCAATAAAAAGGCTGCCGAAGTGCTGGGTTGGAAGCCCCAGCGGGGCCTGGAGGAGATCATCGCCGACGCCTGGGCCTGGCACTCCAGCCATCCCAACGGCTACGAGGGCTGAGCCATGGCGGCAAGAACCCCTTTCGGCGCCCTGGAGGGCCGCCCCATCTCGTTGGTGACGCTCACCGACGGGGCCATGTCCGTGGAACTGCTGCCCTACGGCGCCGCCATCCGCTCCATCCGCGTCCCTGACCGGGATGGGAAGATCGTGGACGTGTGCCTGGGCTATGACACGGCGGAAGAGTACGCCCGGCAGGACGCCTGCCTGGGCGGCACCATCGGCCGGTGCGCCAACCGCATCGGCGGCGCGGAATTCACCATCGACGGCATCACCTATCCCCTCACCGCCAACGAGGGGAAAAACCAACTCCACGGCGGCCTTGTGGGCTTCCACAAAAAGTGGTGGGCCGACACCATCGAGGGCAACCGTGCCGTGTTCACCCTGGACTCCCCCCATGGGGAGGAGGGCTACCCCGGCAACGTCCATGTGGAAGTGACCTATACTCTCCTGGGCGGTGTGCTGACGGTGGACTTTTTTGCCCGCAGCGACCGCGACACGGTGGTCAATCTCACCAACCACGCCTATTTCAACCTGGCGGGCCACGATGCGGGCCGTGTGGATGACCACCGCCTCACCGTCCGGGCGGACGCCTACACCCCCGCGGGCAGCGACAACGTGCCCACCGGCGTCATCGCCCCGGTGGAGGGTACGCCCCTGGACCTGCGCCACGGCGCCTGGGTGGGCGAGACGGCGGACGATCCCTTCTTTGCCGTCACCCGGGGCTTTGACCATAACCTGGTGCTCACCGGCGGCGGTGAGGCGGCGGAGCTGTGGTGCCCCCGCACGGGCATCGGCATGGCCCTTTCCACCACGCTGCCGGGCATGCAGGTGTACTCCTCCGGATTTTTGACGGAGCGGAGCGGCAAGGGCGGCGCCGTCTACGGCCAGCGCCACGCCGTGTGCCTGGAGCCCCAGTTCTTCCCCGACGCGGTGCACCATGAGAACTTCCCCTCCCCCATTTTGCGGGCGGGGCAGGAATATCGCCAGACCATCTCCTACCGGTTCTTTACCAAGGGATAAGAAAACGCCCCCGGACGAAAGTCCGGGGGCGTTTTTTTGCAGGTTTGGTATGCAAACTATCAGTTGGCTGTGTCGGCTGATTCGGGCCATGTGGCGTTTGCGTACATCTGCCAGCAGATGGCATCTAGCCGCTGGAGTGTGACGGGAGACTGGGCGTAATCTTTTACGCTGCTCAAAGCAGGCCAGTCAGTGCCGTTGTCAGCGTTGTAAGCATCTGTCAGTTCCTCTAGGCGGGCATTGATTTCTTCCAGGGTGAGGGTGTGGAGCTGGGGCGTTCCCTGGGGGTCGGGATAGGTCCAGGAAACAGTGCCAAGGTTCCCCACCACCGCCAGCATCTGGGGAGCCAGATAGGACATCATGGTATCCGTCACCCCCTCGATTTCTCGGTCGAACACAATAGTCCAGCCATAGGGTTCTGCCGAAGTTTGTAAGGAGAAAGTATAGCTTCCCAGATTGCTTAAGGAGAGTGCCTGCGCAATCTGATTCAAAGCCGAGGGGTTGCCCACATAAGGTGTTTGGGCTTCGTACAGGATTTCAAAACGCTCCAAAGCTTTTCCGGCAGTGATGGTTCCCTCCTGCCAGATGAGTTGGCCGCACAGGTATACCTCATCTATCCCGTCCAGGGGTACACTGAGCTTGGCAGAGGCTGTGGGATGGAGGGCAGACACCAGACCCTCTCGAGCGGTGATGGTCACCACGCCGTCCGCCGTTTCGGTCTCCCAGCCCCAGTAGGCGTTGGCAGAGACTCTGGAGGAAACTTCCACCTGCAATTCTTCATCAGAGGTCCAGATGTTCAGCACCATGGTTTCGGTGTCTGCCGGAGAGCCAATGATAAATGCCATGGCTGCCAGGGCACCTATAAGCGCCGCCACCGTCAGCGCCACCGCCAGCGCCACCCGGCGGCGGCCCCGGCGGCGCACAGTTTTGAGGTAGTCCACC
>CABQCB010000156.1 GCA_902462475.1 uncultured Oscillibacter sp.
GCTCCTCCGCCATCTCCGGCGGTGCCCCCATCCTGACCTACTGCAAGGATAGCTGCGGCCGCGGCCCCGCCTGGGAGCACTCCCTGTTCGAGGACAACGCCGAGTTCGCCTACGGCTTCTTCCACGCCCAGGACGCCATCCGCAAGGAGATCCTGATCCGTCTGGAGGAGATCAAGAGCACCGGCGTGGCTGTGGAGGCCATCGACAACTACCTGGCCAACTGGGAGGACAAGGAAAAGACCCGCGCCGTGTCCGACGCTCTGGTCGCCGCCCTGGAGGGCTGCGAGAAGACCGAGGACGTGCAGTTCGTGCTGGATAACAAGGAGTACCTCTCCAAGAAGTCCATCTGGGCCATCGGCGGCGACGGCTGGGCCTACGATATCGGCTTCGGCGGCATCGACCACGTCATGGCCCAGAACCGCGACGTGAATCTGCTGGTGCTGGACACCGAGGTGTACTCCAACACCGGCGGTCAGTCCTCCAAGTCCACTCCCACCTCCGCCGTGGCTAAGTTCGCCGCCGGCGGCAAGCAGGTGGCCAAGAAGGACCTGGGCGCCATCCTCATGAGCTACGGCTACGTGTACGTGGCCCAGGTGGCCATGGGCGCC
This sequence comes from uncultured Oscillibacter sp., assembly GCA_902462475.1. The sequence goes on from CABQCB010000156.1 coordinate 609, forward strand.
GATCCCAACCAGACCCTCAAGGCCATCCGGGAGGCCGAGTCCTATCCCGGTCCCTCCATCGTCATCTGCTACTGCCCCTGCCTGGAACAGCACATCAAGGCCGGCATGGGCTGCTCTCAGACCGAGATGAAGAAGGCCGTGGAGTGCGGCTACTGGCACCTGTATCGCTATGATCCCCGCCGCATTGCCGAGGGCAAGAACCCCTTCCAGCTGGACTCCGCTGAGCCGGACACCAGCAAGCTGATGGACTACCTCATGGGCGAGAACCGCTTCGCTTCCTTGAAGAACAACTTCCCCGAGAAGGCCGAGGCCCTCTATCAGCAGGAGATCGCCAACCTGAAGGCACGGTACGAGAAGTACCGCAAGATGGCCGAGGAGCAGTAATCGCTTCCAGCTGTATCAAAGGACGGAGCGCACAGAAAGTGCGCTCCGTCCTTTTTTCTTGCGCGGCGCGGCGCTTTGTGCTATAAGTAACATATGTAACACCTTGAGAAGAAAGCGGGCGCATCATGGGCATCAGTGAGGAAAAACAGAAAAAGCTGGCGTATGTGGCCCGGCGGTACTATCTGGACGACTGGAAGCAAAGCGACATTGCAAAGGAGCTGGGCGTGTCCCGGCCTTTGGTCAGCCGCATGCTGGCAGAGGCCCGGGAGTACGGCGTGGTGGAGATCCGCATCCACGACCCGGCAGCCCGGCAGGGCCAGCTGGTGGAGCAGCTGCGCCATTCCACCTCCATCCGGGACGGCGTGCTGGTGGAGGACGGCCAGGACGACGACGCCACCAACCAGCTGCTCTCCCAGGGAGCTGTGCAGCTTTTGTGGCAGCTGCGGTCCCGGCGTCTGGGCATCGGCTGGGGCCATCTCATCGGCCAGCTGGTCACCTGGCTGGAGGCCCATCCCCAGCTGAGCAGCACCGTCACCGACATCTGCCCCCTGGTGGGCAACGCCAGCATCCCCGCCCGGAATTACCAGTCCAACGAAAACGTGCGTCTCATCGCCCAGCAGCTGGGAGCCGCCCCCCACTTTATCTACCTGCCCGCCCTGCCGGACAGTTTAGAGGAGAAGCAGCTGCTGTGCTCCTCGGAAATTTACCGCCAGATCCAGACCCAATGGGACAAGATGGACACCGCCCTGGTCAACATCGGCAACTATCCCTCCAGCCCCGACTTCGCCTCCCTGGTGCGCTACGGGGACCTGCTGCAGCAGGAGCACACCTGCGGGCGGCTGCTGGTCTACTACTTCAATCCCCAGGGCAAGGTGATCCAGTCCGAGCAGGATTTCGCCATCCAGATCCCCCTGGAGCAGCTCAGGCGCTGCCCCAACATCATCGGCGTGTGCTCCGCCAACACCAGCGTCCGGGCCTTGCAGGGGGCGCTGAAAACCGGCCTCTTTACCCATCTGGTGGCCCGGGCCGACCTGGTGCGGTCCGCCCTGGCATAATTGTTACATATGTAACTCCTCCTCTTGCGTTTTCAGCCAAGAGGAGGAGTTCTTTTTTATTTATTGCACAATTTTCTTTAAATCACTTTATCGTTTATGGAGAACCTGCCCAATTTTATTGACTTTCGTTACCCCCTGCGCTAAAATCAAGGCACAAACGTAACATTTTTATGTGGCTGTCTGCGCCGTCCCCGGCGCACGACGACGCCATCTCGATGCCAAGAAAGAGGGTATGTGGCAGTGAAAAAGACCGAACTTGCCGCGCGGCTCCAGCACGCCTGCGCCTGCGTGACCGCCGCGGAGGACACCCTGACCCAGATCGACTCCAAATTCGGCGACGCCGACCACGGGCTCACTATGACCAAGATCGCCGGGGCCATCTCCCAGGCGGTGGAGGAGTCCGAGGGCGGCATCCAGTCCATGCTGGACGACGCCGCCATGGCGGTCATGGTCCTCAACGGCGGCAGCGCCGTCCCCCTGTGGAACACCTGGCTGGACGGCATGCAGGAGGCCGCCCCCGACGGGGAGGAGATCGACGTGGCCGGGCTCCAGGCCATGTTTGCCCAGGGCTTTGCGGCACTGGACGACATCTCCGGGGCCAAGGTGGGCGACAAGACCATGATGGACGCCCTCATCCCCGCAAGCCAGGCCATCGCCGCCTACACCGGCAGCGACGAGGCAGAGCTCTTTACCCTGGCCGCCCGGGCCGCCGCAGAGGGAGCCGAGGCCACCCGTCAATTTACCGCCAAATTCGGCCGTGCCAAGAGCTACGGCGAGCAGACCATCGGCACCCCCGACGCCGGTGCCACTTCCATGTCCCTGTTTTTCCAGGGCCTTGCCCAGGGCTGATTTCATCTATTTTTGATACCGGGAGGTACATCACATGAAAATGAAGAAGTTTATCAACGCTCCTGAGACCATTACCGACGAGGAACTGGTGGGCCTGGGCCTGGCCTATCCCGACATCGTGGAAGTAGACGGCCACCTGGTCATCAGCAAGGATCTGGCCGACGCCGACCGCGTGACCATCGTGACCTACGGCGGCTCCGGCCACGAGCCCGCCCAGGCAGGTTTTGTGGGCAAGGGCATGCTGGACGTGCAGGCCGTGGGCGACATCTTCGCCGCCCCCAACGCCAAGCTGGTCTTTGACGCCATGAAGCTGGCCGACAAGGGCCACGGCGTGCTGCTGCTGACATTGAACTACGCCGGCGACCAGCTGGCCGGCAAGCAGGCCATCAAGCTGGCCCAGAAGGCCGGTCTCAACTTCCGCCAGGTGGTCACCGGGGAGGAAGTACAGTACGATCCCAACGGCGAGGACAACAAGCGGGGCCTGGCCGGCGCGGTGGCCCTGTACCACATCGCCGCGGCCGCTGCCCGGGAGGGCAAGAGCCTGGACGAGGTGGCCGAGATCGCCCAGCGCTACGCCGACAACATGGCCTCCATCACCGTCAAGTCCACCGACGCCACCCATCCCCAGAACGGCATGTCCTTCGGCGACCTGGGCGAGACCGACATGATGGAGATCGGCGCGGGCCAGCACGGCGAGGGCGGCGGCGTACGGGTACCCATGATGTCCTCCAAGGACACCGTGGCCACCGTGGCCGAGGCATTAAGCAACAAGCTGCAGCTCAAATCCGGCGACAAGGCCTTTGTCATGATCAACGGCTGCGGCGCCACCACCATGATGGAGATGCTGGTCCTGTTCAAGGACACCGTGGAGTTTTTGAAGGCCAAGGGCGTGGAGGTCGTGGCCAGCATGGTGGGCGAGATCCTCACCGTGCAGGAGGCCGGCGGCTTCCAGATGAACATCGCCAAGTGGGACGATGAGTTCATCCGCCTGTGGAACACCCCCTGCCACACCCCCGCCTACAGCAAGGAGTGAGCCATGGCAGACAATATCGGCAACAAGGCCGCCCACGATTACCATCTGGACGTGCCCGCAGCCCAGGAGGGCTTTTACGTCAAGGGCGCGGCCCACTGTGATTTCGGCATGAAGAGCCGCCTGGGACGCATGTTCGACCCCAAGTCCGGCAACACGGTCATGCTGGCCTTTGACCATGGCTACATCATGGGCCCCACCGCGGGCCTGGAGCGCATCGACCTGGTGATCCCGCCCCTGATCCCCCATGTGGACGTGCTCATGGGCACCCGGGGCGTCATCCGCGCCTGCATCCCGCCCGCCGCCCGGGTGGCCAAGTGCGTGCGCGTGACCTACGACACCACCGTTCTTTTTGACGAGATGTCCAACGGCGGCGGCATTGCCTGCGACGCGGAGAGCGCCGCCCGCATGGACGCCGACTGCATGGCCGTGCAGACCTTCATCGGCGCCCCCGGCGAGTCCCGCTCGCTGGAGCTCCTTAGCCGCACCGCCAACGCCGGCGAGCGTCTGGGCATCCCCACGCTGGGCGTGGTGGCCGTGGGCAAGCAGATGGAGCGCACGGAGAAGTTCTTCCTGCTGGCCACCCGCGTGCTGGCGGAAAACGGCGCCAACATCGTCAAGAGCTACTACTGCGAC
>CABQCB010000157.1 GCA_902462475.1 uncultured Oscillibacter sp.
CCCATGAGCCGCTGCAGCCAGGGGCCCTCCACGATCCAGGTGCCGTCGTCGGCGCGCTGGATATCCAGAGGCGCGGAGGTATCCACCACCGGCGGCCGCTTCACATACTCCGGCTCGTAGACGGTGACCGGGGGGAGCGTAGAGAGCCGCTCGGCGATCTTGCCCACCAGCTCCCGGGTGCCCTGATGGGCGGCGGCGGAGAGCTCCAGCAGGGTATAGCCCTTTGCCTCCACGTGGGCGCGCAGCCGCTCCAGATTGTCGCTTTCGGGCTCCAGGATGTCCACCTTGTTGGCACACACAATCTGGGGACGGGTGGCGAGCTCGGGGCTGTACTGCGCCAGCTCTTCGTTGATGGCGTCAAAGTCTGCCACCGGGTCCCGGCCCTCGCTGCCGGACACGTCCACCACATGGACCAGCAGACGGCAGCGGTCCACATGGCGCAGGAAGTCGTGGCCCAGGCCTGCGCCCTCGCTGGCGCCCTCGATGATGCCGGGAATGTCCGCCATGACGAAGCTGACGCCCTCGTCCACCCACACTACGCCCAGGTTGGGATAGAGGGTGGTGAAGTGGTAGTTGGCGATCTTGGGCTGGGCCTTGGAAACCACGGAGAGAAGGGTGGACTTGCCCACGTTGGGGAAGCCGATGAGACCCACGTCCGCCAGAAGTTTGAGCTCCAGGATCACGTCGTGGCTCTCGCCGGGCAGACCTGCCTTGGCAAAGCGGGGCACCTGCCGGGTGGGAGTGGCAAAGTGCATGTTGCCCCAGCCGCCCCGGCCGCCCTTGCACAGCACGAAGGGCTCCGTGCCGCTCATGTCCTGCATGATCTCGCCGGTCTCCGCGTCGCGGACCAGCGTGCCCCGGGGCACACGGATCACAAGGTCGGCACCGTCCTTGCCGGACTTGCGGCCGCCCTGGCCGTCAGCGCCGTTGGGCGCCACGTATTTGCGCTTGTAGCGGAAGTCCATCAGGGTGGACATATTGTCATCCACCTGCAAAATGATGGAGCCGCCCTTGCCGCCGTCACCGCCGTCGGGACCGCCAGCGGCCACGTATTTTTCCCGGTGGAAGGCCACCACGCCGTTGCCGCCGTTGCCGGCCCGCACGGTGATCCGGGCCTTGTCGATGAATGATGCTGCCATGGAAACACACCTCCGAAAGTAGTATGGATGAAATGGGGCGTGTGCATCCCAAGGCACGCCCAGCCGTGCCCTCGGATGCGGACGCCCCGCTTTGGGAAAAAGAGCCCCGAACAAGCTGTTCGGGGCTCTCCAGTGACATTACTCGGCAGTGTAAACAGAAGCCTGCTTACGATCCTTGCCCTTGCGCTCGAAGCGAAGCACGCCGTCCGCGGTGGCGAACAGGGTGTCGTCGCTGCCGATGCCCACGTTCACACCGGGGTGGATGTGGGTGCCGCGCTGACGAACAAGAATGTTGCCGGCCTTGACGAACTGGCCGTCGGCGCGCTTGGGACCAAGGCGCTTGGACTCAGAGTCACGGCCGTTCTTGGTGGAGCCGCCGCCCTTTTTGTGGGCGAAGAACTGAAGACCAATACGAATCATGATCGGGACCATCCTTTCTTGAGATTTTAGATGGGGAGGAGGTCAATCCTCTTCCAGAACTTCGATATTTTCAGGGTACTCATCGTGAAGCTGGGCAAAGTAGACCATCAAACCCGTCATCAGCGTCTGACAGGTACTCTCCGCCGTAGGGGAGAGGCCGCCGGGCAGCCGCAGGGAAATGGATGCGTCTTCCTCCCGTACCTTCACGGATGCCGCCAGACCCAGCACGTCGTTGATGGTTGCCTCCACCAGGCGGATGGCGCTGGTGATGGCCGCGCAGACGATGTCCGCGCCCGCTTCGGCGTAGCCGCTGTGGCCCTTGGAGTCAAACCCGGTGATCCGGTCGCCCTCCATGCGGAATGTGACGGTAGTCATACCTTACACGGAGATCTTGGAGATCTCGACCTTGGTGTAGGGCTGACGATGGCCCTGACGCTTGCGGTAACCCTTCTTGGGGTTGTACTTGAAGATGCGGATCTTCTTGCCCTTGCCGTTCTTCACGACAGTGGCCTCCACGCTGGCGCCCTCCACAACGGGAGTGCCGAAGGTGGCCTTCTCGCCGTCGATGATGGCCAGGACCTGGTCAAACTTCACGGTCGCGCCGGCTTCCTGGTCCAGCTTCTCGATGTAGACCACGTCGCCCTCGGAGACCTTGTACTGCTTGCCGCCGGTAACGATGATTGCGTTCATTACTGATTTCAACTCCTTCATTTACGGGCTCGCTGTCGGGGGCGGTGCCGAGGCACACTTATAGACCCATTCAAAGCGGCTTATCAAGTATATCAGTGGATTTTTGGAATGTCAATAGATTTTCTCGGAAAAATACGAAAAAAAGGAAAAATTTCCGGCGGGACTCACAGCTTTGCCGCGGGCTCCTCGGCCAGGGCGGAGGCCAGGGCCATGGCGGCCTGGCCCGCGGCGGCGAGAGCCTCGTGGAAGGCATTGTATTCCTCAGCCTGATTTTCAAAGAAGGGGTGGTCGGAAACGGATTTGACCGCCACGAAGGGCACGCTGTTGCGCAGGCATACCTGGGCGATGGCACAGCCCTCCATCTCTGCCAGCATCGGGTGGAAGGTCTCGTAGACCCAGCGGGAGCGCTCTCCCCGGGTGAGGAAGGCGTCGCTGGTGGCTACCCGGCCGGTGACGGCCTGGATGCCGGCGCGGCGCAGAAGCTCCACGCAGTGCTCTGGCTGCCAGGTGGGGAACTCCACCCGGTTCACCGTGGACACAAGGCCGATGGGGTCGCCCACGCCGGTGGTGTCCACATCGTGCTGGACAAAGTCCGAGGCTACCACCACGGAGGTGGTGGGTAGGTCGGTGAAGCATCCGGCCACGCCGGTGTTCAAAATCAGGTCCACGCCGTACTTCAGGCACAGGATCTCCGCTGCCATGGCGGCGTTCACCTTGCCCACGCCGCCGGTACAGGCGATGATGTCGGGGCTGAAACGGTAAAAATCCACGCCGGAAACAGTTTCAAAGGGCGTGAGGGAAGCCGCACCGGGCAGGGCACGGAACTCTGAGGGCATAGCCAGCTGCAGGCCGATTTTCATACAGGAAAGTCCTCCTTAAAGGGTGTCGGGGAGTTTTTTGCCGCACTTGCCGCAAAAGGCGAAGCCGTCGCCCACCTCTGCGCCGCAGTAGGGGCAGTAGTGCAGGGCGCCGGAGGGGGCGCTCTGTGCCTCCTGGGAAGGCTCCCGTGGAGCAGAGGCAGCGGAAAAGCGCCGGTTCAGCGGGTCCGGCTCTTCGCTCTCGTCCACGATGTCGTATTCGGAGTAGCGGTTTTCCCCGGTGGCATTGATAAAGTTGTAGACGGCCTGGATAATGCCGATGGCGATGAACACCAGGCCGAAGAGGGGAAAGAAAATAGGGGCGCCCATGGATACGGCGGCAACGGTCCAGATGATGCCGAACACCACTCCTACCACAGCGCCTACGGCGCCCATGGCCGAGGGACCCCGGCCGGGTTTGACACTTTTCATCTCTGGTACCTCCGTAAAATGTTTGGCTGCCGGAGATCCGGCGCGGGGACATTTTATCATAGGAAGAGATACGTGGCAATCCAAAAAGAAGGGAAGCGGATGATCCGCTTCCCTTCTTTGATGATTGGAACGTTTCCGCTCAGCCCTTGACGATGGCGGCGGTGTCCATGGCGATCATGAGCTCCTCGTTGGTGGGAATCAGCAGGACCTTCACCTTGGAGTCGGCAGCGGAGATCACCGTTTCCTTGCCGCGGGTGTTGTTGGCCTCGGCGTCCATCTTCACGCCCATGAATTCCAGGCCGGAGGCGATGGCCAGACGCTGGGAGGCGGAGTTCTCGCCCACGCCGGCGGTGAAGATGATGGCGTCCACACCGCCCATGGCGGCGGCGTAAGCACCGATGAGCTTCTTGACGCCGTAGTTGAACATATCCACGGCCAGGCCGGCGCGCTCGTTGCCCTCCTTGTGGGCGTTCTCCAGATCACGGAAGTCGGAGGAGACGCCGGACACGCCCTGCACGCCGGACTTCTTGTTGAGGATGTTGAGCATCTCGTCGATGTTCATGCCGTACTTGTTCATCAGGTACTGGAGGATGCCGGCATCCAGATCACCGGAGCGGGTGCCCATGGGCAGACCAGCCAGGGGAGTGAAGCCCATGGAGGTGTCCACGCTCTTGCCGCCGTCGATGGCGGTGACGGAGGAGCCGTTGCCCAGGTGGCAGGAGATCAGCTTGAGCTCCTCGGGCTTCTTGCCCAGCATGGCGGCAGCGCGGCCGGCCACGTACTTGTGAGAGGTGCCGTGGAAGCCGTAGCGACGGACCTTGTCCTTCTCGTAGTACTCATAGGGCAGGGCGTACATGTAGGCCTTGGCGGGCATGGTCTGGTGGAAGGCGGTGTCGAACACGCCCACCATGGGCACGCCGGGCATGCACTCCTGGCAGGCCTTGATGCCGGTGATGTTGGCGGGGTTGTGGAGGGGGGCCAGGGGGATG